>DRLZ01000304.1 GCA_011322755.1 Crenotrichaceae bacterium | reverse complement strand
TTGCAGCAACATCTTGTTCCATTTGTGTTTTATCTGCTTGTTCCCTGGATATCAGATTTCGAGGCAATAGGGTTTGAGAGCGTTTATTGCTATCCTTTGTTTGAGTTAGGATTGCCTTCATTTTTGGAATAGCAGCAAGGGCTTTCTTTAACCGAACCTCGGCAACCTTAATGGAAGTGATTGCCTGTTCTGTTTTTGCCTGTTGCTCCGCACTATATAAACGCGCAACAACAGCGCCTTTTTTAACTCTATCTCCTTGATCGACATTAAGTTCCGATATGGCCGCTCCAACTTCAAATCCTATCGGAGAAAGTATTTTCGCTTCAACAGTTCCCAGACCATAAACAACGACCTCAACATTTTGTTCAGTCGTTGCGATCACGACAGATAGAGGTCTGTTTTTTACCAAAAAAAATGCCAAAAGAATGACCGCTACTGCAACAGCAGACAATAAAACCAATCGTAGCTGGTGGTTTTTCATGGAGCAGTTCTTCCTTAATAAGGTGTTTTGTCTATATTTCCAACGGCATTTCACTTAGTTAGAATCCAGTGCGCCGAGCTCGCACTGTGAGCCATCTGAGTTTAGGAGATAATCAGATAAAATATTATTGTCAAATTCTGTTAATCAATTTGGACGGGGAATATTTTCTCTTCGTATTGAAAACATTCCCTGCCAAATTGGTTTCCCAGGTACAAAACCTCAATAGAATGGGCTATAGAAACAGTTCAATCAAAAAAAACAGAGGCATACATCTTGTGTGGTATTTCTCATGATTTGAGGACACCCAAGCATTGTATGCAAGGTGTGAGGGTTCATATTCAATCTATCATTTGCCACATTGTTCATTGCTAGAACTTAAAATTTCAGCAACTTCATTCGCAAGCTCTGGCAGTTGTACAGTATATTGGTTTCCTGTTTCGCTTTCGTATCTGGAAACAAAAGACCTGAGGTGGTTTCTTGAACCACACAATAAATTATCATAAGTTTGCAAAATATCTCCAGAAGTGATGTCTGACTTAAAAGCTTCTATATCTCTAATATCTGTTTCTTCAATAAGCGCTGAAGCCAGGTATGCATCAGCGAGACTCGGGCTACCCATATCAACAAGTGCATTGTAAAGTTCTTGTAATTCTTGATTATTAAATGTTCCCTCCACACCTGTTGATGAGTCAGATACATTGTAAGTGTTCATAAGGCTCAAGACTGCATCCATATGCGTCTGTTCGCTGAGAGAAATATTGGTAAATACATTGACACCGTAATTTCTGAAGAATAGTAAATAGACATCTCGCGCCATTTTTTCTTCTTCACGCATAAATACCAAACTCTCTTTTTCTGATTCATCCAGGCTGTTTTTATCTGGCGTTTCAACGTTTTCGTCACAGCTTAACCCATCCGTAGTAGTTAAACGAGTGAGCGGAATCGTGTTTGCACCAAAAGCCACATCATTACTGTCGTATTGTAATGTGCCGTTATTGCAATCAGTAAAATTGACAGTAACAGAACCCCATTCGGTTCTTTGCACGTCATTTTCTACAAAATTGTCGCCCCAATCAGCACCTGATGGAATCGACATCGGAATGGTCAGTTGTTGCAAACCATAATCAAATGATTGCGATCCAATCAACCAAACCTGGTTACCATTCAAATAAGCGTACCAGGTGAGTACAAAATTTGGCTGGTCATTTGTTCTAGCGATATTGACAAAGACACCTTGACCAGACGCATTAGCAACCCAGGCACCACTTAAACCAGGTTGTATCTCGATATCTGCTCTGACAAGCGTAGTAAACATTAAACTTACATATAGTGTTATTAACGTTAAGTATTTCATCATTGTTACTCCATAAATTATTTAAAGATAATTATTTTCTTCAATATAGTAAGTTGTAACGAAGAAATCATTTCGCGTGTATTTTTACCACTACTTTGTTACAAAAGTAGTGGTGATGACACAAAAGTATTTCTGTAGGGTGCGTTGTACGCACCAAGCGGTGTTGGTTTGCCCTTTCTGCTATCGCAATGGTGCGTGCAACACACCCTACATTAGTCATCACAAAGTGAAATTAGTCCGCAATCGGTAAACCACTTGGCACAGATGTGGGTATTTGCTTGCGCATATCAACACAACTATTGTCAGTTAAGCTGTATAAGAATGCGACAATGGCTCGTACCTGTGAATCCTTGAGATTGATCGGTGCAATTTCGGACGCTGCTGCAATTCCTTCCAGTCTTGCCTGATCATTTTGCACAACGAAATCTTGCTGATTCAGATCATCTCGCGAAGGTAATACCGCTTGCGTTTGATCATATTGGTTAAGCGCAGTGATTGCATCCAGGTGATGGCGAACCACCTGTTCCAGGTCATTATAAGCACCCGCATGCCCCCAAGGACCTGTGTGTGCAACCATGCGTAAAGTTGGTGTGCGGAATTTAAATCGGTCTGCTGGATCACCTGTTACACGTTCCCGCCCAAAGTCATCGAGACCATCAGTGTAACCAGGCTGATTATCACCTTTCCCAGGGCCAATCTGTGGCATGGCAATGGCGTGGAATTTCTGGTCTGTTTGAAAGATACCACGATGACATTCAGCACAATTGGCTTTTTTGCGACTATAA
>DRLZ01000303.1 GCA_011322755.1 Crenotrichaceae bacterium | reverse complement strand
ATCGCTGGCCGTTGGACTGAGTGACCAGGATATAGCAGACCTTGCGAAATGGTTTAGTTCCTTGCCGCCACTCGAATGGGAAGAAAACACCGACATCACCCAGGCAGCGCAAACGCTTGTTTTTCTTGGCGACAGTAAACGAGTCGTTACACCTTGCTCAGCGTGTCACGGCACCGATGGTCGTGGAGAGGTGATGGATGTTCCAGCGTTGACAGGTCAGCAATTTGATTACCTGAAGAAAGCCTTGCAGGATTACAAAACAGGAAAGCGGCACAACGACATCTACAGCCGAATGCGTCTCATCGTTGAACAACTGGACAAGCAAGAGATTGAGGGGTTGGCTGAATATTATTCCGGAGTAGAACGTTGATCAGCTGTGGAACATTGCTGAAATGATATTCCAAATCCAAGATTTGCAAGTTTCGGAAAACTTGGTAAATATCTGCTTCAATAATTGCAGACATCCAAACAGATAACGAGTATATTTAGGCAGTGAGTTAAATAATCTCCCTTACTAGCTAAAATTATCTCGCTGATGTAGTACCTGACCATCGAGGAGGAATCATGAATCAACGTCCACATCTATTCTGGGTTTTTGTCTCTGGATTGCTTGGCTCTTTTCTGGCATTAACTACTGCGTCTGCAGCAATAACACCAAAACACGGTCCCAAGAACGATTACAACATTACCATTAACTATGAACTGGGCATGCATTGTACCGGCTTTGATTTTTCATATTGTTGTATTCTTCCCCCATATAACTCGATTCAAAGTCAGGTGATTAAAACAGCCAAAGGGCCGTATGATTTTCCACAATTACTTGAGGCTGATCCCAAAGATCCCACCGTTTTAGTTGATGGGGATAAGCGTTACAAACTTGAATACGGCCATATCAACAATACCTTTTCTGAAGGAACCAAACTTGCGTACTGGAATGTCCCATATGATGTCAATAAAGACGGTAAATACGGTGAAAATGAAAATGTCGGTAATGCCTATTTTACCCACCTCTATGTCTACAAGGATTTAAAAGGCAGCAATCCTAAAAACACCAGCAAAGACAGTGAGAAAAAACGCATTGGTATTGAAATTCCTATTCCCAGGGATATGGGGCCAGCAGGTGCGGTTGTTCCCAGTCCTCTCAAAGGTGGTCACCTTCACTATACAGGTAAGGAAGGCACCATTGTTTATACAAAATCTCCAGTACTGGATAATGTCCCCATTGTCTTGACCAATCCTGGTATCTGGGATGCCCTGGGTTTGCCGCTCACACCGTTTCTGGATAATATGATGAAAAAAAGTCCACTTGAAATTGTCGAGAGCGATATTCGACCCTACCAGGAAGCCTGGGTTGCTTTGGTTGATGCTAAATCAGGCAAACCAGTGATTGACAGCCATTCAAAAAAACCTGTCAAGTTTACTGGCACCAACCCCATTGATGTACCAAATTGTGCCAATTGCCACTCCAACGAGAATGCCAATGGCAAACAATATACACTTTACAAACAGGAAAAAGCATTCTGGAAAGGTCTTGGTGCAACTGACTATATGGCAAATCTAAAAGCCACTTCAGTTTCCATCCTGCAAATTCATGATAATAAGCATGGCACCCGGTTTATATCAAAATATGATCCATCCTCTCGCTCGACCCATAACCGGCTCGGACGTGACCCTGTATTGTGTCAGCAATGCCATGCTGATAATGTGATTGGTGTACTCCAATCAAAAGGGATTGCTGAAGCATTAACAGGCAATAAAGTCGAAGGAGATAGACCGATACCAGCCTTGTCGGAAGCATTACATCGCGTTCACCAGACATTAAGACCATTGCCAGATGCAGAAGGTCGCACTGGAACCTGTGCAGGTTGCCATCCAGCTCATCGCCAGGATGGCTCCATGGACGGTTACCCGATTACAGCTAACGGAAAAAATCACTACGCCAAAAGTGATAACCGCGATACCAAAGGCGGTTGTTTTGCCGGGCGTGACGTTCACTCCAATCCAAACAAGGATAAAGATGGGGCTGATACACCAGAACATCTGAATAATATCGGCAAATGGATGCAGGCTAACGTCTCCCAGATTGGAAATGGCAAAGGCGGCAAAGGCTTATGGTGTACCAACTGCCATAGTCAACTATCCCGTGAATTGTATCAGCGCGACAACATCACCCAGGCCTTCAAGCAAAAAGGCAAAACTCTGCGCAACAAATCACTGAAAACCATTGCTAGAGCCATTGGTGTCAATCAAAAAATACTGGAGAATCGGTATCTCGACCCTAAGGTTCAGCTCACCAGAAACGGCGAGGATGACCCGAAAAAATCCGGAATTCTGCTGACCTGGGCAAAAAATCGAATGGTACCTGATATCGGGATCATTGCCATGAACAAGGACAAGCCACTGATCACCAAGGACGAAGATGGTGATATTAACGTGGCATTACTGTCTCCTAATCCGACAGTCAAACTTGCTTCATTGACTTTACCAGAAAACGCGACCGGAGCGGCTCCAGTGCCTTATGATGCCGCCAGTCATGGCCGGGATTATTGGCTGTCTCCAGGTGTTCCGCATTGCGCTGATTGCCACGCAGCGCCTTATGTTGAAGGCCAGGGCGGCGTGGCTTTTCCAATCAACCAGCCCGGTAAATACAGCCAGATGCGTTATTCAAAAGGCCATGCAGGAATTGCCTGTCAAGGTTGCCATGAATCAATACACGGTTTGTATCCGGTGACCCCGACTGTTGATCCAACAACATACAAGCAAGCGCCTCAATATAACCCGGATGGCAGCCACGGACCATTACGATGCCCCGCTTGTCACCAAACCAATGAAACTGGTGTACCATTATTTGCCGAAGCGATGACATGGAAAGGCAAAAAAATTGGCAACGATATTGATGCAGCAATCAGCTGGATTCATTCCAACGCGCCTGATCTGGGTGGTAAAAACCCGCATTAAAAATGTAATCTCATCACTAAACCAAGCGTTGTTATTGCTTCATTGCCACGGGTATGGACAATGATGTAATAACAGCTCTCGGTATTGTGAGGCTTGCCGGTACTTGATGGCATGCTTTTGATGCAATACCAAATCTGCCCTTTTTTACCATCACTAACATAATCTTTTTTGAGACCTGAATGAAGACATTCACATTCTGTTTAGCACTCCTGGGTTTACTGTCAATCAATAACTGCATCGCCAATGAAACCCTGGTCAAAGTCGGTAACAGTGTAATCACTTCTCGCCAGCTTGAGGTGGCGATGGCTTCAGCTCCCTACGCTACCCAGTTTCCGGCAATGGATGAAAAAGATCAGGCACATCTGCGTGGCGATATGTTGCTGCGACTTGTTCACGCTGAAGCACTCTATCTGCACGCAAAACAACAGGGACTGGATAATGATCCTGTCTTTACAAAAGAGATGGCTAACTTTAAAACCACCCTGCTGGCACAGCGTTCCCTGAATACTATTCGTGAGCAATTCACGATTCCGGATTCAGTCGAGAAAACCTTGCAGAAACACTACAAGGGCAACAGCGATGCGCTGACTGCCAGCCGATCTGCTTATGTTGCAAGGCAATTCCCGGATTTTAAAACTGCACATATCAAGCAACTAAAACAGCGTTACCATGTGATCACGCATACTGACAAACTCAGTGATCCCAAGGCATTAACTGCAGATACAGTGTTGTTGACTGGAGATGGTTTTTCAGTCACCACAGGGGATCTGCTGCCCTTGGATAATTCAGGCGTTATTGTCACAGAGCAGATTAAATCAAAACTTGAGGAATGGGGCCAACTGCTGATACTGGCGCGTGCAGCTAAAGATCAATCCATTGATACCCAGGATCAACTGCGCGACTATCAACATCAGCTACTGATTAACATGTTGCTGGAAAAGAAGCAAAAAGAATGGATTCCGGATAAGAACACGTTGCAACAGTATTTTCAGAAACATCCTGAAAT
Source organism: Crenotrichaceae bacterium (assembly GCA_011322755.1). Taxonomy (GTDB): domain Bacteria; phylum Pseudomonadota; class Gammaproteobacteria; order Methylococcales; family DRLZ01; genus DRLZ01. The sequence continues at coordinate 1,573 of DRLZ01000303.1, read as the reverse complement.
CGCTTATATCCCTGAACGCCGCCAGATTGGCCAGATTGTGGTTGCATCAGAACAGCTCGCAAAACAACTCAGACAGCGTATTCAGTCGGGGGAAAGCCTGTTTGAACTTGCGTCGCAATACAGTATCGACACATATGGACGCGAGCATTCCGGTGATATGGGCTGGTTGCCTGAAAATAGCAGTTTGCCCGAAATAGAAACTGAACTCAAACGGCTGCCCGATGGTGAAATCAGCTCGGTCATAAAATCTGCAAAAGGCTATCATCTAGTAATGATTGTCAATCGTAAACCAGCTGAAAGCAAAGATTTTGCCGCCATTGAAGACCGGGTTAGACAAGCCATACTCTCGGAAAAAATGCCGGCTTATCTGAAAACAGTCATGCACAATTATCCGTTGCAATGGACGATTCCAGATCATTAACAACCATAAAAGGGTATCTGTGTTAACCATTTCGTGATCTGTATAATTCGAAGTAAAGCAGGTCTCATCTCAAACGTTGAGCTAGCAGTAAAAGCATGTGCTAAACCACTTGTTCGTTGACAATCAGTGTTCGTTATATCCATCCTAATTATCCGCATAAAATGAACATTTCAGTCGCTCCAGGATACTTTAAGCAAGCTTGCTGGAAACACCGCTTACCAGCGCGATGAGCTGGGTCTATGAGAGCAATCAAATTAAAAAAACACTGGGCTATCAATGCTGATCTGGCACTTGGTTTGGTAAAACCATCAAAAAAATCATCCGCTCTTCCCTATCGAAACCTTTAGAAACACAAACAGGTTATTTTTTCACTGCGGATAGGATTTTTGACCTGATTATGGAACCCATCGAAAAACTGCCTGTAGACCAGCGCATCAAGATTATTCAATACGCTTATCGCCGGTTCAACAAGGCGCTGGAAATTCAGGCAGATAAAGCTAACGTACGACAATAGTTAAATTAAAACATATTCATTTCAATATATGATGACTTCAAGTACCGCCCATAACGTGGAAGTGCATCATAGTTCTTCAAATGTTACCAAACAAGAGCCACATCATAGCCAGGAAAAACAGTATCTTTAATGCTTAATGTCAGCGATTCTAACCGGGCTTGTAGAATTAGCATTCGGTCAAACGGATCTCTGTGATCATAGTAGACTTGACGATTCAATGATATGTCTGGTCATGGCGAGCAGCTCAAAGCCATTTTGTTCCACTGTGTCTTCATGACCCATCGGAAATTCAAGGCGACCGATCGATGCGTTAATACCCATCTCTCATTGGCAGGTTATACTTAAATAACCTTCGGTTCATTCCATCAAGATTAATTTAACAACTAAGGCAGCTGAGTTGCCTGGAATCATCTACCTACCATAAGAATGAAGGGTATCAAGAAGATAATTCACTGCCGAGTGATTGCGCGATATCGTCTGGAAGTTGCATGTTAAACGACCTGATTTAAACTTAGAAGCTGTCTGGTCAAAGTTTATATTTTTATCATATAATAAGCGTTTTAACATCAAGTAATTTCTTAAGGCTATGAACGACAGCGATATTTCAGATGACGAATGGGTACTCATTAAACATTATT
>DRLZ01000302.1 GCA_011322755.1 Crenotrichaceae bacterium | reverse complement strand
TCACTACATTCTGGTTCGCATGGTATGCGTTTCATCCGCAAACAGAAGTTTATTTCGCTCCGAAACCCGGGGCAGAGCAACAGAATTGAAGTGTTATTATGACAATGGTTATTGAAATGCGGAGCAAACAATGTTGAAACCAGGCTATCTCATTATTGTATTAAGCTTTTTGTTAGCAACCGGGAAATTGGCAGCTGAAGAGCCTGACTGGAGTCATTATCAAGCGTTGTTGAAGCATGTTAATCCAGGAGTAAAAAATAATGTGTCACTGATGCTGGTAGATTACAAACAGATGAACGGCGATGGTAGTCTGGATAAAGTATATCAGGATATCTCTTTATTCGATCTTGAGCGGTTGTCCGGCCGTAATGAGAAACTGGCTTTTTATATTAATGCCTACAATATTCTGGCTTTGAAAATGATCGCTGATAACTTGCCAATAGACAGTATCAAGGATGCGGGTAGCTTTTTCAGTCCGGTATGGGATAAACCAGCAGGAATGCTTGGAGGTAAGCTTGTCACGCTCGGTGAAATAGAGCATAAAATATTACGCCCAATGGGTGAACCACGAGTCCATTTTGCGATAGTCTGTGCTTCTGTCAGTTGTCCTGATCTCCGTAACGAAATGTTTACTGCACTCAAGCTGGATCAACAGTTAAATGATCAAGTTCAGCACTTTCTTAATAATCAAGGCAAAGGCTTGAAGATAGAAAATAATGTGATTCGGGTTTCAAAGATATTTGACTGGTTTGAAGAGGATTTTGATGGGGATGGAGGAATCTCTTCATTTATCACTCACTACCGATCTGATTTACCAAAATTCAGGATTAAAGCCAATCTTGCTTATGACTGGTCTGTCAATGCTGTTAACTGATTTGAACCAGTAACACTGGATTAACATACTATCTGGTTTAGAATAGTCGCTCTGAGTTATCAAGTCTTTATACAAGGATGCGGCACGATGACAAACGAATTGTCAACACCTGAGCAATGGCTGGAAAAGTACGGAGATATTCTCTATCGATATGGTCTTTCGCGAGTACGGGACCCTGGCGTTGCAGAAGAACTGGTTCAGGAAACATTGCTGGCCGCATTAAATGCCAAGAACAGTTATGCAGGTCGTTCGACAGAGCAAACCTGGTTGATTGGTATTCTCAAACACAAAATTCTGGATTATTTCAGAAAGCGATCAAAAGATAAGAGTCAGGTGGTTGCTGATTACGAAGCAGACATTGGCCAGGATGATTACTTTGATCGGCATGGCAACTGGCAAGAGAATGATGCAGCCTGGTTGAAACCGGATCAATCATTCGAGCATGAGCAGTTTCTATCAGTCTTGCACGAATGTATGGGGGGCTTGTCGCCTCGAATGGCGCAATTATTTATTTTGAGCGAACTGGATGGTATAAAAAGCGAAGAGATCTGTAAGCTGATGTCAATCTCAACGTTGAATAATTACTGGGTCATGATGTCAAGAACCAGAATGCAGCTGCGAAATTGCTTGAAAAAAAACTGGTTAGATCAATAAAAGGTAGCCACTATGCTAACATGCAAAGAAGCCAGTTATCTGATATCAAAAAAACTGGATGATCATCTGACATGGCGTGACCGCATCGCACTCAGACTTCATTTGATGATGTGCAAGTTATGTCGGGGTTATGCCAGTGATGTCAGCAAATTGCATGTGTTGATGCGAGATTCAGGTGAAGAAGCCAGAGCATTATTGCCTGATTCAATAAAACTCTCTGAGCAATCGCGCGAGCGTATAACACAAGCGCTGAGCAAGCAGACAAAGCACCAATTAGATAATAATCAATAGTATTTGAATAAAAAATTTGCTGTTCTAAAACTGTTGAGTCTGCACAAGCTTTTGGGCGTAACGAGACCACTGTGTAAAATGATTACAGTATTCAATAACACGTTCGCTGGAGTGAAGCTGGAAGATTAATTGTGCAGCATTGTAAGATATCTGATATTCGATCGACAGATCAAATTGAAAGGGACATGCTGAATTTAATCATCGAGCATTGAGAACCTGCTGCACATTTTGATCATTGCGTTGGATGATGCTTGAGATCCGCATGTTCCAGGGAATGCGATTTCTGAGTTACTAGGTCTATTAGCACTTAGCTCGTGACAGTTGTTATAAGTTTCCATCCCGTTATTATTTGGAGTTTACATGAGCGACACCACAATCAATGAGTCGGTAAAAAATTATTATGGTCAAGTTCTACAATCCAGTAAGGATTTGAAGACAAGCGCGTGTTGTACGCTGGATGCCATGCCGCTCCATTTGCGCCCATTGTTATCTGATCTCCACCCTGAAGTGGTTGCGCGTTTTTATGGATGCGGTTCACCGTTGCCTCCGGTTTTGAAAGGCTGCACTGTTCTTGATCTTGGCTGTGGATCTGGACGCGATTGTTATTTACTGTCGCGTTTGGTAGGTGAATCGGGGCGGGTGATTGGCGTTGATATGACACAGGAACAGCTGGAAGTGGCACAACAGCATTGCGATTGGCATGCAAAACGATATGGTTATGCGCGCTCAAATGTTGAATTTGTTCATGGCTTGATTGAGGATCTCGCGACTGCGGGCATTGCCGACAATAGTATTGATGTTGTGGTATCGAATTGCGTTATCAATCTTTCTCCCGATAAACAGCAAGTGTTGTCTGAGATATTTCGCGTCCTGAAGCCGGGTGGT
>DRLZ01000301.1 GCA_011322755.1 Crenotrichaceae bacterium | reverse complement strand
GAGACCCTCGTAATCTATTCCTCGTCAATAATTTGGAAGGAGCGCCACTCAAAAACTGTAATGATTAAAAAAATGGAGGAATAAATGAGAACAGATAAACTAACAAGTAAATTTCAGCTCGCATTGCAGGATGCACAATCCATGGCATTGGGGAGAGACCACCAGTTTATTGAGCCTGTACACTTAATGACAGCACTACTTGATCAGGAAGGCGGTATTGTCCGGGGTATACTGGCACAGTCAGGTGTCAAGGTTGATAAATTGCGCTCTCAACTGGGGGAAACACTCGACAAAATGCCAACTGTTTCAGGTGGTAATGCCGGCGAGATACATATTTCCAATGATTTGTCACGTTTATTGAATCTGACAGACAAACTGGCACAGAAACGCGACGACCAATATATTTCATCAGAATTATTTTTGCTTGCTGCAATGGAAGACAAGGGTGTTCTGGGGCGGCTGTTACGTGAAGCTGGCACCACAAAAGATGCGTTGGAACACGCTATTGACGCAATACGAGGTGGCCAGGCAGTCACCGACCCAAATGCAGAAGATCAGCGAGAAGCGCTGAAAAAATACACCATCGATCTGACTGAACGTGCCGAGCAGGGAAAAATTGACCCGATTATCGGACGTGATGAAGAAATTCGTCGCATGGTGCAGATTTTGCAGCGTCGCACTAAAAACAATCCGGTGATTATTGGCGAACCCGGTGTTGGTAAAACAGCACTGGTCGAAGGTTTGGCGCAGCGTATCGTTAATGGTGAAGTACCAGATAGCATGAAAAACAAGCGCTTGCTGGCGCTGGATTTGGCTGCACTGCTAGCGGGCGCTAAATTTCGCGGTGATTTTGAAGAACGCTTGAAAGCTGTTCTCAATGACATCGCCAAATCCGACGGTACAGTAATTCTGTTTATTGATGAAATCCATACCATGGTTGGCGCTGGCGCAGCGGAAGGTTCCATGGATGCAGGGAATATGCTCAAACCTGCTTTGGCGCGAGGTGAGCTGCATTGTATTGGTGCGACGACACTCAATGAATATCGAAAATATATCGAAAAAGATGCTGCTCTGGAACGACGTTTCCAAAAAGTGCTGGTTGATGAACCAACAGTCGAAGATACCATAGCGATCTTGCGTGGACTGAAAGAACGTTATGAAGCGCATCATGGTGTTGAAATTACTGACCCAGCGATTATTGCTGCAGCAACTTTGTCTCACCGTTATATTACCGATCGCCAATTGCCTGATAAAGCAATTGACCTGATAGACGAGGCGGCAGCCAGAATCCGCCTGGAAATTGATTCCAAGCCAGAGGCGCTAGATATACTTGATCGACGCTTGATTCAGCTCAAGATCGAACGCGAGGCATTAAAAAAAGAGACCGACGAAGCCTCTAAAAAACGCTTGGCGGAAATTGAAGATAAAATAGCTGAGCTGGAAAAAGAGTATGCGGATCTGGAAGAAATATGGAAAACAGAAAAAGCCGCAGTACAAGGAACGGCTCATATCAAAGAGGCATTGGATCAAGCGCGCATTGAGCTTGAAACTGCGCACCGTGCCGGTGATTTACAACGACTGTCAGAATTGCAGTACGGGCGCATTCCCGAGCTGGAAAAACAGCTTGAGGAGGCATCAAAAGCCGATACAACGCAAAAGTTTCAGCTACTGCGAAACAATGTAACAGAAGAAGAAATCGCGGAGATTGTTTCCAAATGGACAGGCATTCCGGTTTCAAAAATGCTCGAAGGAGAACGCGACAAACTGTTGCGTATGGAACAGGAGTTACAAAAACGAGTTGTTGGCCAAACAGAAGCTGTCAAAGCTGTTGCTGACTCGATTCGACGCTCCCGAGCTGGATTATCCGACCCTAAACGACCAAATGGCTCATTTTTGTTTTTGGGACCAACCGGTGTTGGTAAAACTGAATTGACCAAGGCATTGGCTGATTTTCTGTTTGATACAGAAGATGCGATGGTACGTCTGGATATGTCTGAATTTATGGAGAAACATTCTGTTGCCCGATTAATTGGTGCCCCCCCAGGCTATGTTGGTTATGATGAAGGCGGTTATTTAACAGAGCTTGTGCGTCGCAAGCCTTATTCAGTCATCTTGCTGGATGAGGTTGAGAAAGCCCATCCGGATGTTTTCAATATTTTGTTACAAGTACTCGATGATGGACGATTGACTGATGGTCAGGGACGAACTGTGGATTTTCGTAATGCGGTGATTGTGATGACGTCCAATCTGGGTTCCGATGTGATTCAGTCGATGGCAGAACAGAATGATTACGAGGCGATGAAATCCGCAGTTATGACGATTGTCGGCGAGCACTTCAGGCCTGAATTTATCAACCGGATTGATGAAACAGTCGTATTCAGACCTTTAGGGAAAGAACAGATTCGTCAAATTGCAGAGATACAATTACTTCATCTTAAACAGCGCTTAGCTGAGCGAGACATGCGTATTGAATTTACAAATGCAGCACTTGATTTACTGGGTGAAGAAGGCTTTGACCCAGTATATGGAGCACGACCGTTGAAACGGGCGATCCAGAATGATGTTGAGAACCCGTTAGCTCAGAAGATACTGGCAGGTGACTTTGAACCGGGTGATCAGATTATCGTTGATGCAGAGCATGCCGAGTTATCTTTTTTAAAAAAATAACAGGTAAGTGAATGAGGTAAGCTCTGGCATTTTTATGCTAGGAGACTCTTCATTCCAACGATTATGACAACGTGTTATTGATACAACAGGGCGATATTCACTCGCCCTGTTGTGATTGCCGGGCTCGTCTTTTTTCGGCTTGCCGTGCGATTTTAGCAGCCTTTTGTGATGCTGCAGTCGGGCTGTTGGAAAGTGGTTTTTCAAGCTGTAATCGCTGCGATGGTTCATTATCACTACATGCTGTCATCCAAAAGAGGCAGTTAACCATCAAAACACATAACACTGATTTAAGTTTCTGATTCACTGTTTATTACCATTGTATAGAAGAGGCTGTTCGGGACTACGGAGTCTGCTGTGGAAATGCTGATTATGGTCATATTCCTCTCGCTTCTTTGTTAAATAGTGCAGTTAGTCGCTTCATACGAATGGAAAAATGTGGCGCCATTCAGTTTTCCATCGCTACGACTCCCGGACAGACTCCCTGCCCAATAACAAGTCAATGCTGTTGTGGTGGCAGGTTAGCATGGAGAGTCCTATCTGATGTACTGTATACTTTTCGCAACCATGCATGAGAACAACCGAAACCGAAAAGACAACAGACTGATGTTACAATTAGCCGGTCAACATCAGGTATAATAACCAGCTTTTTCGTTCGATATCCAGCTATTCAGGATGCCGGTTATACCCTCACATGAATGAACTTAATGAAATCACAGCAAAATCAGGACGTAATGAGTCATATTTGTAGCACAGACGATCTCCGTATTATTCACATGAAGGAGGTTATTCCACCTGTGCAGTTACATCAGGATCTTCCGATTACTGAATCAGCATCTGAAACCACTGCGGATGCACGGAGGTCGATTCATAATATCCTGCATGGAACTGATGATCGACTACTGGTTGTTATCGGTCCTTGTTCTATCCACGATGTCCAGGCCGCTCGGGATTATGCTGAGCAGTTAATCAGTCTGCGTGACCTGGTTAAAGAACAGCTTGTGATTGTGATGCGTGTCTATTTCGAAAAACCGCGTACCACAGTGGGGTGGAAAGGACTAATCAATGATCCTGAATTGAATGAAAGTTTTGATATTAATAAGGGACTGCATCTTGCGCGCAATTTATTGCTTGATTTGAATAAAATGGGTGTCCCGATTGCAACCGAATATCTTGACTTAATCACACCACAATATTTTTCCGATTTGGTTGCATGGGGTGCCATTGGTGCCCGTACAACTGAAAGCCAGGTGCATCGTGAACTCGCTTCAGGACTTTCCTGTCCAGTCGGGTTTAAAAATGCCACAGATGGATCAATCAATGTTGCTGTTGATGCAATCCGTGCGTCACAGCGTCCGCACCATTTTTTGTCTGTCACGAAGGCAGGTCATTCTGCTATTTTCGCAACCAGAGGCAATGAAGATTGTCATATTATTTTGCGTGGTGGCAGACAGCCAAATTATGACGCGAAACATATTGAGTCTGCGATTCATGAAATGGAATCCAGTGGGTTGACCGCGAATATTATGGTTGACTTTAGTCATGCGAACAGTCAGAAGCAATATCAGAAACAGGTTGATGTCGGTAAAAATATCGCTCAACAAGTTGCAGCGGGCAACCATAAAATTATGGGGGCGATGATTGAAAGCCATCTGGTTGCCGGGCGGCAAGATATCCAGCCCGGGAAAATTCTGGTTTACGGGCAAAGTATCACTGATGCCTGCATTGGCCTGGATGACAGTAAAGATTTGCTGGAATTGCTAGCAGAAGCAGTAGAAAAGCGTCGATCCAGCTGACGAATCAACAATGGTATCACAATAATATGAGTAATTCTT
>DRLZ01000300.1 GCA_011322755.1 Crenotrichaceae bacterium | reverse complement strand
TGACGATAATGCGATCCTGTGGGATCAGCGGAACCAGTTGCTCTGTGGTGCTTAATGCTGTTTCAAAGGTTTGCAGATTACGATTGTTAATGCCGATTAGCGTTGTTTCCAGATTGAGTGCGCGATGCAGCTCGGCTTCGTTGTGGACTTCAACCAGTACATCCATCCCCAGTTCATGCGCTAGTCCAGCCAATTCCTGCATCTGGTTATCATGTAACGCTGAGACAATCAGCAGAATGCAGTCAGCATCAATAGCGCGTGATTCATAGACCTGAAACGGGTCGATAATAAAATCCTTGCGTAACACTGGCAGCGGACAGGCTTTTTTAGCCATTAGCAGATTAGCTTCCGAGCCTTGAAAAAAATCCTTGTCGGTGAGTACAGAAAGACAAGATGCGCCAGCATGCGCGTACTGGGTTGCTATTTTTGCAGCATTGAAATCTTCGCGGATCACACCTTTGCTGGGCGAGGCTTTTTTGACTTCTGCAATCACCGCAGGACGCTGTTGACTGAGATGATATTGCAACGCCTGTACAAAACCACGCGGTTTTCCCGCTTCATCCTCGGCAAGCTGTTTCAAGTCCTCGATACTGAACTTGGCTTGTCGCGCGGCGATTTCCTCGCGTTTACGCGCCAGTATTTTTTTTAACACATCTGGTGTGTCTGGTTCGGTACTTTTGACAGATGTCGTTGTTTGTAAAGGGATTTGTCCGATATCTTCACCTGCGGCGAGCTGCCGGGACAAGTTGATCAATTGGCTAAAGCGGGCTTTTGCCGAGCCATTGTCAATGACTTGTCTGGCAAGCTGGATGCCGTCATCAAGGGAATTAGACAGGTTGGCAGCATAAATCGCCGCCCCAGCATTGAGTAGCACGATATCAAGCGCTGGGCCGGGCGTGGCGTCGAATACCTGATGAATCAGTTGAAGACTTTGCTCTGCATTGCTGACAGCAAGCGGTTTTAGCGATGTTCGTTGCAGTCCAAACTGTTCAGGTTCAATGCTGTATCGGCTAATTTCACCATCTTTTAGTTCGGCAATCCGGGTTGATGAGGCAATGCTGATTTCGTCCAGTCCATCATCGGCATGTACCACCAGAACATGGTTGCTGCCCAGTTGTTGCAAGACTTCAGCGAACGGTTCCAGCCAGTCATCAGCAAACACTCCAATCAGTTGATTCGGTGTTTGGGCTGGATTGGATAACGGTCCCAGCAGATTAAACAAGGTGCGAACACCCAGCTCCTTACGCGGCGTGCGGGTATGTTTCATCGCCCCATGCCAACGTGGCGCGAACAGAAAACCAACGCCGATTTGCTTAACACAGGTTTTAACCTGATCCGGTGTTAAATCCAGATTAACGCCGGCAGCTTCCAGCACATCCGCGCTGCCGCAACTGCTGGAAACCGAACGATTACCATGTTTGGCAACCTTGCCGCCAGCCGCCGCAACCACGAATGCTGTCGCGGTAGAAATATTAAAGGTATTTTGACCATCGCCTCCGGTTCCGCAAGTATCAACCAGATGTTCGCCTTGCACTGTCATCGGTTCGGCCAGTTCACGCATCACTTTTGCCGCAGCAGCGATTTCACCAACCGACTCGCCTTTCATGCGTAACGCGGTTAGCACGGCTGCAATCTGCGCTGGAGTAGCGCGTCCGCTCATAATCTCGCTCATCTGCCAGCGCATTTCCTCACTGGACAGGTTTTTGTTATTAATCAGTTTTTGCAGGATCTGGTTTTGTTGCATGGTTGGCTTTCGTGTTTCAATGCTGTGATGACAACTTGTGAATCGAGTGATCAGGTGTTTTTAACCGAACTGTCAGTTAGAAATTACTTAAACTGTGTGCCTCGACACCCTCACAGATCACAAAACTGTCTATTATCTCTTATATAAGCCGTCAAATACAGACATCGTTAACAGTACGATTGATTTGTCATCACACAACAGCTGGAATAAAACTTTATATGCATGATAACGATTTAAGTAACAACAAAGTACTTCTCTTTACTCAAGTCAGCAACTACAGTCGGTGGGGAGTCGCCTGTTTATTATTGTTACTGGCATGCGTTTGTCACGCCGCTGTCGACTTCCCGCAATTGACTGGTCGAGTTGTTGATCAGGCTAATCTGCTGTCAGAACAACAAGCATCCAGGTTGACTGCGCTGCTTGCCCGTCACGAAGAAGCAACCAGTAACCAGATTGTCATCGTTACGCTACCATCACTTCAGGGTTTAGAGATTGCTAATTATGGATACCAGCTTGGTCGCTACTGGGGTGTTGGTCAGAAAGACAACAATAACGGTGTTTTGTTAATCGTCGCGCCAAAGCAACGCAAAGTGCGTATCGAGGTTGGTTATGGTCTGGAAGGAGCGCTAACGGATATTTTGAGTCATCAGATTATTCAGGCTGAAATCATCCCGTATTTCCGTGATGGTGATTTTGCTGGCGGAATAGAATCAGGAACCAAAGCGATACTCAAAGCAATAACAGGTGAATACCACGCAAAGCCGTTACCCACCCATTCAAGCAGTCGATCCTATGTTCCTGATTGGGAAGGGATCAAATCTTTGCTCTACTATATTGTGATTGTTGGGATTGTTCTCTGGTATTTGCTAAATAAAAATGCGATAACCAGGGCAACATTTCACCGCATTGTATTAGCAATTATTCCCATGTATGTTGTTATCTGGTTGCTGTCGGCATCCTTGTTTACAGCATCAATCGTTGTCTGGGTTTTCACGCTTTTTTATATAGCACCGTGGACAGCAAAGATGATGAGCGCGATGACGCTGACGATGTCCACAATCGCAAACTTTGCTGTCTTTTTCTGTCTACGTTATTTTCTCGACTTCCAGATTGCCACCTCAATGCTGACAACATTGGCAATTGCTATCC
>DRLZ01000299.1 GCA_011322755.1 Crenotrichaceae bacterium | reverse complement strand
ATATTGGTAATTAAACTGGATCATGTCGAACCATGGTGGATTCACATTATATCCTGTGCTATCAGGTGTATTTCCTGTTTTTATATTCCCTGATTGAGGAATAAGCTGAAGTGAACCTGCCAATCCTTTTTCATACACTTGTACTTCAATTCGATTCAAGTCCAATTCAACATTATTAGCCATTCTCACAACTACAGTTGGCTTCGGATTCAGCGGATCTGTAACATCAACATTGACAATACTCAGCTGGATATTGTCTACACCCGTATCAGCATAAGGCAATACCAGCAAGGGATGAATTGCATCACGCTGCCATGCACTTTGCGGATCAAAATCACCCGGAGCTTCTCGAACTTCAAAATGTAAATGCTCAAAACCACTGAGACCTGGTCCTGCGTTTGCAATGTGTTGACCTTTGCTGACAGTGTCCCCAATGCTAACAACCCAGCTATCAGGCACCAGGTGAATATAGTTGCTGTAGTAACATCCACTGCTACAGTCTGTATGACCAGGCCTTGTGTGTTCAATTTGTACCAAAGTGTCAGAAAACAATGGATCGGTGCCAACACGACGCACGATACCATCAGCGATTGCAAAAACAGGTGTTCCGGCATCAGTTGGTATATCAATACCTCGGTGAAAATCATATCGAAAGCCCCGAGATGCTTGCTGGCGTGGTCCGTAACTGGACGACATGGGCGCGTCAGTAAAATCCGGATTACCCCACCGCGCTGCAGGGCAAGTTGGCGCAAATTGATTCCAGCCAGACGGTGGTTGTTCAGAAATTCTGCCACATAACGGCCAGACTGGTGCTGGATCAAAACGACCATTGTGGTCAGCATTGGCGTCTGTTAGCAACAAAATAACCAGCAGCAGAATCAGAATACAATTTACTTGCAATTTATGTTGTTGACCTGTCCTCGAAAAGACGTGAATCGTAAAATAATGTACTGGATTCATAGAAGGAAACCTGCAATAGTTGCTGATTTATTTGCTGGTAATGTCCACGATAAATACCATCCTGTTGTTGAGGATTGATCCATCAAGTATAGTTCAAATCCTGGCTACCCTTATGTACAAACGACTTGTATGGCTCTTTCTTCCAGATGTATTATTTGACTTACTGATAATATGACAACCTGCTCAAGATTATAATCTGTCATTGCGGCGTTAGCTTTCTATCATTCTGCATTCAATGCCACATGAGTCCAGGCATTGAGATTCTCCGCTTGAAGATTGACATGATTCATTGAATATCAATAAGTTGCTGTGTTTACCTTTCAACATCGCGCTCACGGATAAAGTGATAGACTCGCAGTTAGAGTGAAAGTATACGATGACATCGCAGCGAATATCGCGTTGTCAGTAAACCAAGCCGGTGGTCACTTACAGGAAGATGTAAAAAGCGTTGATTGCTTTAGGTGAGTGACTAACCCCCGGTAGCACTCATGTGACGAAGAATGACTGGTTTTTCAGTCAGTTCAAACTCGTGCTTTTCCGGCTTGATCTCCAATGACGATATGATTGTTTGTTTGAGGAGGTCAAAATCACCTGGATTTGCTCGAATCACTTTTTTTAAATCAACAGAATGTTCATTGCCAAGACAGAGCAATAACTTACCTTCTACAGTCAGCCTGACCCTGTTACAGGTAGAACAAAAATTGTGACTATGTGGTGAAATAAACCCAACATTCGTATGTGTACCAACAACTTGATGATAAACCGATGGGCCACCTGTGGATTCTGTACTGTGCAACAAATTAAACTGTGACTTTAAATCATCAAGAATCTTATCACTGGAATAATACGCTTCAGCCCGGTCATGCGCATCAATCATGCCTAAAGGCATTTCTTCAATAAAACTAATGTCAAATCCCTTGTCAATAGCGAAATTGACAAGGTCACACACTTCATCATGGTTTCTGTTTTTCAAAATCACTGCATTTATCTTGATTTTCTTAAAGCCTTGACGACCAGCGGCATTGATACCTCGCATGACCCGTTGAAAATCACCAACCCGGGTAATCTTTCTAAACCTGTCTGGATTTAATGTGTCCAGACTGATATTGATGCGTTTAACACCAGCAGCATGAATTGCTTCTGCCATCTCCTCAAGATGTGTCGCATTGGTTGTCATGACCAACTCATTGAGTCCTGGCAAAACAGCCAGATTAGATAATAAACTGATAACACCTTGGCGAATCAGTGGTTCGCCACCTGTCACACGAAGCTTGTTCACTCCAAGCGCTACAAATGCCGAGGCAATAAAATGTATTTCTTCGAGTGTTAATATTTGCTCGCGTGGCAAAAATGTCATTTTTTCACTCATGCAATACAGACACCGTAAATCGCATCGGTCTGTAATTGATAAACGAACATAATCAACCCGTCTGTCAAAACGATCAATTAGAAGATTCTGTGTTTGCTGAGTGTGTTTCATTAACTTAGAAATGCTGCTGTAGCATATATGCGTATGGTATGAGTTTACCATATCTGGTATTCCATCAACTTTGTATTAATGGATAAAGAGATTTTAATTTTAGCTGTGCATTCTGAGAGGTATACGTGGCTGCGAGACATGTTAACTGCTGGTACCATCGATACTCAACAAGTATATATTTTAATAATGTCCGTTTGGATTACGATAAATAAGATATGATCAGCACGGTGATCCACAATCCGGGATAAGTAACCGGACCTTGAATAATGGATAATGACTTACCCCTGGATACCAAGCATGCCTTCTTTAACTATAAATTTTTCAATGCTGTCGATTCCATCACCCAATTTCAGATTGGTAAATACAAAAAGTCGCTCACCACGCATCTTTCGTGCATCACGATCCATGACATTCAGAGATGCGCCGACATAAGGCGCCAAGTCGATCTTGTTAATAACAAGCAAGTCTGAACGGGTGATACCAGGACCACCTTTGCGCGGGATCTTGTCACCAGCTGATACATCGATCACGTATATTGTTATATCTGCAAGTTCCGGACTGAATGTGGCGCTAAGGTTGTCGCCTCCGCTTTCTACCAGAATCATATCCAGATCATCAAAGCGCTCACATAAATCATCAATTGCCGCGAGGTTCATGGATGCATCTTCGCGTATCGCAGTATGCGGACAACCGCCGGT
>DRLZ01000298.1 GCA_011322755.1 Crenotrichaceae bacterium | reverse complement strand
CCCGCCAATGCAACCATTTGTTCCTGCCACAATGTAACCAAAGGCAACATTGTTGAGCAGATTGAAGCGGGCGTGGTAACGCTTTCTGCAATCAAAACTGAAACCAAGGCCGCAACCGGTTGTGGTGGATGTGCGGCATTGCTTAAATCAGTTGTTGATTGTGAGCTGGAAAGTCGCGGGATGGAAGTCAATACAAATTTGTGCGAGCATTTTCCGTATAGCCGACAGGAAATTTATCACCTGGTACAAGTCGAAGAAATCCACAGTTTTAACGAATTACTCACAAAACATGGAAAAGGTCGAGGCTGTGATATTTGTAAACCAGCTGTCGCATCAATACTCGCCTCACACTGGAATCAGTACGTGCTGAATGATCAGCATTTCAATCTTCAGGATACCAATGATTACCGGCTTGCCAATATGCAAAAAGACGGTACGTATTCAGTGGTACCGCGTGTTCCCGGCGGTGAGATCACCCCGGAAAAACTCATCGCAATGGGTAAAATTGCGCAACAATACAAACTCTACACCAAAATTACGGGCGGGCAACGAATTGATATGTTTGGAGCACGTTTAGAGCAATTACCGGCAATCTGGAAAGATTTGATTGATGCCGGTTTCGAAACCGGGCACGCTTATGCAAAATCACTACGAACAGTAAAATCCTGTGTCGGTTCCACCTGGTGCCGTTATGGCGTGCAAGACAGTGTGAGACAGGCAATAGATCTGGAAAACCGTTATAAAGGTCTGCGTACCCCACATAAAATCAAACTTGCTGTTTCAGGATGTACACGAGAATGCGCAGAGGCGCAAAGCAAAGACGTCGGGGTGATTGCTACCGAGCATGGATGGAATCTTTATGTGTGCGGAAACGGCGGCATGAAACCAAGACATGCCGATTTGTTTGCGACTGATCTTGATACGCAAACCCTGGTGCAATATATTGACCGGTTTTTGATGTTTTATGCACGCACAGCTGACCGGCTACAACGTACTTCGGTGTGGATGGAGAATCTGGAAGGCGGGCTGGATTATCTACGTGAAGTTATTATTGAAGACAAACTGGGAATCTGTACAGATCTTGAGAAGCAGATGGAGCATATTGTTGCGACTTACCAATGTGAGTGGAAAACAACAATTGAAGATGAAAGCATTGTCAATAAACGCTTTCGATTTTTTGTTAATAGTGACAAAACAGATGATAAAGTAGTGTTTGTTGAAGAGCGCGGACAGATTCGACCTGCAACTCCGAAAGAGCGAGAACATGTGGTTGGTTAAATCTGTGAATGAGACTCTGGCTTGATTCGACGGATTCAGGCAATCAAGCCAAAATGTTCTCGACTGCATTTTGAGCGCACATTTTGCTCATAATGCCCGTTATTTAAACCCCGGAAACAGATACTTCACTAACTTAAATTTAACATTGAAATTGAAATACAGATTAAAATATGCTGCTATTACAGGATGTACAGGGTAACGATGTGAGCAGGGAAAGAAATCAATCAAGCCAACTCAAATGGCTGGGAATTTGTGATGTCGATGATTTATCTCCCAATGCTGGTATTTGTGCCTTGGTAGCTGATCGGCAAGTCGCTATTTTTTATTTTCCGGATACAGGAGATATCTATGCGCTTGATAACTATGACCCATTTGGACATGCAAACGTAATCTTCAGAGGTATCACCGGTGATATTAATGGGCAAGCTGTTGTAGCGTCGCCATTATACAAGCAACACTTTATTCTGGAATCCGGTCAATGTGTTGAAGATGAGTCAGTGCAGCTAACGCATTATCCTGTACATATCGTCGGCGATACTGTTGAAATAGCTGTACCGGCGCACAATTGAGTGTGGCGACGCGCACGATTGTCGCCCAGCGGGATTGTATGCCGGTAGATGTCAAATAAGCTGAAACAACACATCCCTTTTATCAATCTTCTGACAAGCTTGCAACTTCCGGTTTTTTTCTGGCTGACCGTCTGCGGCTGCTATGGTTGGATCGGCGTCGTATTGTAGAGGATTTATCCTGAGCTGTTTTCTCGGGATTTGTTTGATCTGTATCCCCACTTGAAAACAATCCAGTCTGTTGCGATGACTGTGACGTTGTATTTTCCTTCTGATTACGACGCCCTTTGTTTCTCCTTGAAAAGACAGGCTTTTCAGTCTTCTGGTCACTCAGTGTGCTTTGATTCTGGGCTGTTTTGCTCTCATCAACTGATTGCTGGTTACGAGATCTGCGTGGTTTTCGGGGTGGTTTTTCATTGGTGGGTTTTTTCTTGTTTCGCGAACGGTTGCCTGCTGTTTTATCGGTTTTCTGTGATGTCCTGGATGCTTTTTTTCTGGATTTTATCGGTGTAACATCCTCCGTTTCATCGCCAATCATTTTGCGCCAAAAACGTTTTAATAAACCGTCAGATGTTTCCTTGCGTTGTGCTGGTGCTGGTGATTCCGGCAGAAAATCCTTAATTGCCGGTTGCTCAGTATTACGATGGGATTTATCAACAAAATCGGGCGTTTGTTTCTCTGGCTGATGTATCTGGTCGTAACTTGTTTGCTCTTCTGAAGTACTACTGACTGATTTTATTCTTTGTATTTCAAAATCCTGAGTGGTATCGTCCAGGTTTGGCAAAATAACAATTGTTATCTCATTTCGTTTCTCAATTTGTTCGATGTCACTCCGTTTTTCATTCAACAAATACGTCGCAGCATCCACTGATACACGAATAATCAATTTCCCGGTTTGCTTTTTCAATGCCTCTTCATGAATAATTCGCAAAACAGAAAGCGCCAATGATTCAACACTGCGTATGGTACCGTGACCTTTGCAGCGTGGGCATGTGAGTTGACTTGATTCTCCCAGCGAAGGTCGAATGCGTTGTCTGGACATCTCCATAAGGCCAAATTTGGAAATTCGACCGATTTGCACCCGAGCTCTGTCGATCTTGACAGCATCACGTAATCTGGTTTCGACAGCTTTTTGATTTTTCGTCGATGTCATGTCAATAAAATCAATGACAAACAAGCCGCCCAGGTCACGTAACCTGAACTGCCGAGCAATTTCGTCAGCCGCTTCCAGATTCGTGTGTAGTGCTGTGTCTTCAATATCACTGCCTTTGGTCGATTTGGCTGAATTGATATCAATTGAGGTTAATGCCTCGGTATGGTCGATAACAATTGTACCACCAGAAGGAAGAGGCACATTGCGCTGATAAGCTGTTTCAATCTGGCTTTCAATTTGATAGCGGCTGAATAAAGGGGTATCTTCATCATATTGAGTCGCTTTGTCGCTGAAATGAGGCATCACTTGCTCAAGAAAGTTACGCGCAAGTCGAAATGTAGGCGGATGATCGATAATGATTTCATCAATATCACCGCGCAAATGATCGCGTAAAGCACAAATAACAACATTACTTTCCTGGAAAATAAGAAAAGGTGCTTTGCGTTCTTTCGCTGAGCTGTCGATGGCCTCACTCAATCTTAACAGGTAGTTAAGATCCCACTGCAGCTCTTCCTGTGATTTTCCACTACCCGCCGTTCGAATAATTAGCCCCATACCTTCAGGAACTTCGAGGCTGCCTAATAAGTCGCGTAATTCATCGCGGGCGTCACGATCAATTCTTCTGGATATTCCGCCAGCACGAGGATTATTCGGCATTAATACCAGATAACTCCCAGCTAACGCCAGAAAAGTGGTGAGCGCAGCACCTTTATTACCGCGTTCTTCTTTCTCGATCTGGACAATAACTTCTTGTCCAACCTGTAAATGATCTTTGATATTTGCTCGGGTTACTTGTTCTGGATTTTTAGCCCGATAGTACTGGGTGCCAATTTCCTTGAATGGTAAAAATCCATGCCGTGAGGAACCATAGTCAATGAAAGCAGCTTCCAGACTGGGTTCAATACGGGTAATTTTTCCTTTATAGATGTTCGATTTTTTTTGTTCTTTTGATGGAACTTCTATATCAAAGTCATACAGCTTTTGACCATTAACCAAAGCAACACGAAGTTCTTCTGGTTGAGTGGCGTTTATAAGCATCTTGTTCATTGTAAAACGCAATCCTTGGGTGAAGAGCGTCCCACCAGTTCATGACAGTAATCTAAAGTGAATTGTCTTGCTGGGCAACATTGACTCAACAATTCAGATTTTTTTCTGGTGTTGCTTGTTCTCATGATTTTAGAGTACTTGATCCTTGATGCGATCATCATTGGATAGAATGCATCATATGAATTTAGTGGGACACTTGATAGTTAGTAGCCCTTTATGTGCTTGTGTTTCTGATAATCTTGAACATAGACAACTTTGTATTAAATACAATCGGGTGTCTTGTCTATCCAAGATACAGTTTCATTGTTTCTTCTGGTTAAGCCTTCCTGGCTGTTATCGTGAACTTGTGTATCATATTTTTCTAATATTCGCTAAACTGGTGCGCTCTTGCAGAGTTTCGAGTAGATAGCTCAGCCATCAGAACATCATGCTATATAGCGAATCTGAAAAAGCAAACACCCGCTAGCCTCGAGAATCATAAACAACACTAAAACGACTGCTGAGAACCAGAAAAACAGCAATGTTCAAGGGACTTTCGATTCATCCAAGTTTAAAAAGTGAGCAATGCCTCTGGACTCATTTTGACTTTTACAGAAGCAACAGCTAATCAATAAAGCATTACACCAATTGTTCAAACGAATCAGTTTGTTCTTATACATGCCAGCACAAACATCCAGGGTACATTACACTGTTACCCAATTCATGTGTTTGCTTGGTGACAACTCCTTGCTACCTGGGCTAATAATATGAAGTGAAGAACAGGCTGGCTACATAAAAACACGAGCAGAACGAAGGGTGAGATCCAAAATAACAGGGTTATCTAACAAGGCTGGTCATAAGATCAGAAGTTGACCCTCTTTACTTTTGTAGACGAACTACACTGTAACTTGATACTATCAACACCAAAAATTCTTCTCACTGCTCACACACTATAGCAATGTTCTGGCAATGCATCAATTCAGTTCTGGTGTAAACCCGGGTTTTCTTAACGAATAAAAGCGACGATGCCATGTAATACGGATCAGCTTCAATTTTGGACTGTATCTTGCTGAAAGCAAAAAACTTTCTTTTTTTGCCTCAGTAACCCACATGATTCGTTTCGCTTTCCAGATTAATTTATCAGTTGTGTTTTACCTGATTTAATATGTCCTACAGATCGTTTCAATTGATGCAACATGTTTGTGTCACACACTTTTTGTAATCACAGGGGCTTTCGGTCTCCCAGTATTTTTAGCTCGTATGGAAATAAACAATAATTCTCGAACACGTGTTACCTATATTTCTATTGGTGAGGATCGTGCGGGACAAAGGATTGATAATTTTTTGTTTTGTCAATTAAAAGGTGTACCTAAAAAACATATTTACCGGATTTTGCGTCGTGGTGAAGTGCGGGTTAACAGCAAACGGATCCGTCCTTTTTATCGTTTGATTTCGGGTGATTCAATTCGCGTCCCGCCTGTACAGACAGCAACAATTAAGCCAGCGGTGCTGGCAGATAACTTTAAACCAGGTGATTTAGAAAATCGTATCCTTTACGAAGACAAGTTCATTATTGCTATCAACAAACCTGCGGGGATGCCTGTACATGGTGGCACAGGGCAACGCTGTGGACTCATTGAAGCACTGCGGTTATTACGGACGAATACTGCATATCTTGAGCTTGTGCATCGGCTTGATCTGGAAACTTCAGGGTGTTTGCTGATTGCAAAAAGAAGATCTGTTCTGCGTACACTGCACGAACAGTTTCGTAGCAATACAATACGCAAGCGCTATCAAGCGCTTTTGGCGGGGTGCTGGCAGAAACAAAAACAGCGTGTTGATGCTCCTATTCGAAAGCAGCGACTCGCAGATGGTTCCCGTAAAGTCTATGTTTCCAGCGATGGTAAACAGGCAACGACTGAAATACGCTGTATTCAACGATGGAATCATTACACCCATGTGGAGTGTCAACCGCTCACTGGACGGACACACCAGATAAGAGTGCATAGTCAGTTTATTGGACACCCGATCATCGGTGACCAGCGCTATGGTCTTTCCAATGCGAATAAACTCGCCAGGGCAGGTGGATTAAATCGTCAATTTCTTCACGCAACAAGTCTGTGCTTTAAACACCCTGAAAATGGTGAAATAATCAGCCTGGACAGTTCCCTGGATGCGGACTTGACAACATTTTTGTCTACCCTTGATGGCAAAGGCAGGAATTAAGTGCAAGAAGATGATTACGAAAAAATGATTTGCAAACTAAACATAGTTAACTTTAGGTTCCGCATCAGTTTTCACAAGTTGTCCAAGCAGCTTTGCCTGGTAACCGCAACGCTCCAGTATTTCCATGCAGCGATGTTGATATTCAGAACCAACACATACAATCATGCCAATGCCACAATTAAAAGTACGCAACATTTCATCTTGCTGAATATTGCCCGCGTTTTGTAACCAGGTAAACAGTGGTGAAAAAGTAATACTTTCCAGGTTAATTTCGGCGCTGACCCCTTTGGGCAGAACACGTGGCAGGTTTTCGGTAATTCCGCCTCCAGTAATATGCGACAGTGCTTTTATTTGAATTGACGCTAGAATCTGAGTGATTGGATTGACATAAATACGGGTTGGTTCCAACAACAGATCCGATAGGGGGCTTCCTGCAAGTAACTGTGTCAGATCAATGTGTTTTTCAGCAATGATTTTACGAACCAGAGAATAGCCATTTGAATGCAGTCCTGATGAGGGGATGCCGATGAGCAGATCGCCCGGTTCGACAGTAGAACCATCCAGAATTCTGTTTTTTTCGACGATCCCAACACAAAAACCTGCCAGATCATACTCGCCATTATGGTACATTCCTGGCATTTCAGCTGTTTCACCACCGATCAGAGCCATTCCTGATTGCACACAACCGTCTGCTATGCCTTTAATCACCTCGCTGGCAATCCCAACATCCAGTTTTCCAGATGCATAATAATCAAGAAAATACAAAGGCTTGGCGCCGCAGACCAGAATGTCATTCACGCACATGCCAACCAGATCAATGCCGACAGTGTCGTGTTTTCCGATCTCTAGTGCCAGCTTCAATTTGGTTCCAACACCATCAGTGCCCGACACTAGTACAGGATTTGAATAACCGTGAGGTAATTCGAATAAACCGCCAAAACCACCGATGCCACCCAGAACGCCGGGAATATGGGTTTTCCTGACAATTGGTTTGATGCGATCAACCAACGTATTTCCGGCTTCTATATCAACGCCTGCGCTGCGATAGTCCATGGTATCACCCGGTTTTTCAAGCATTATTCGGTCTCTTTGTTGTCATTCTGGTATCAATGTGTTTTCAGTTTGGCAAGCAATTGATTAAATGCCTTTTCCAGGGAGAGATCCATTACCACCTCGTCTTCGGCAGAAACAATGACGCGAACCAGTTGAGGAATACTGTTTTTGTCTGCGAGAAGATAGATCGGTTGAATGTAAACCATGGTGTTGCTGACGGGCAAGATAATCATATGCCCGAGCTCAACAGTCGATCCTTGCTGATTCCATAAGGTAAATTTTCCTGAAATTGTTGGATCCTGGTGAATCAGTGCAGCGACTTGAGCAGGCCCATTCACTTGTCGCTGTGTCGGTAATTCTAGAGAGATCAAATCTTGTGTATGTGCGCCTGCGTTGCAACTGTTACCATCTGGCGCCCCTCCAATTAATAGCGCTGATAAATTTGTGCGGTTGACCCGGGTCATGGCACCAATTTGCATAAACTGAGTCGATCCGTTGCAACCGGGTATATTGAGATTTGTGGTCAGGTAGTACGGAGGCATTGGCTTATCGATCAGATTGGCCAGTGACCAGGTTTCAGTCTGTTGGTAAAAAACATTGGGGTTAGTCTGATGATAACGGGCAAAAATTTGCAGCTGATGTTTGAAAAAGTCTTCCGGGTAGCGTAGATGTGACTTTAGTTTTTCCGGCAATTGATCAATCGGTTTGAACACGCCAGGGTATGCACGCATATACGCTCTGATAATTGGGTCTGTTGGATCATATACGTAAAAACGCACAACCCCGTCATAAGCGTTAATGGTGATTTTGACTGAATTGCGAGTATAGTTGAAGCGTTTGTGTTCAGCGCCATGTGCAGTATGTACAAGCGCTACTGATGGCTTGGAAACCGGATAATACTCAGAAAATGTATACGCATCCTGAATCCAGTACAAATCTTTTTCTGCCGCCACCAGATAAGGATCTTCATCCAGCACTAGCTCAGGCACCAGCCGATTAACGCGCTCAGTAATGTTACGACGCATACGCAGTCGACTGTCTGAATTGAGATCAGTGGACATAAAGATCAGTGGATCGTGAAAATACACCGAAAAGACAAGTTTGCGCCAGATTGATCCAATATGAATGCCGCCTTCACCAAGATGAACATGAATATTTGGATTGTTACCGACAGTGCTGGCTAATCCAGCAATGTCCAGATCATTGGGTACAATGACGTAAGGATAGTGTTTTTGTTGTCCATAGTAGACATCAGGTCGTTCAACGGATAAGCCAACGGGTGACATCATGGTTAGATCACGCGTATACCATTGCATTGGTATGTCAGCTTCTTGAGCTGCCGGTGTCATGGCAAATCCATAACCGTGGGTGTATCGTAAATGAATGTTTTGCCAGGTGTGCGATGCTTTTGGCAGTTTTTTAAGATCAATTTCACGCGCTCCGAGATTGACCTGATGCAAGGAACCGTCAATCGTATATCGATCTTCATCAATATCGATAAAACGATAGTAAGGTGTAATCGCCTGTAGCTGGTTGTAAACATCGTCCAGATACACTTTATCCCAGAGCGGAATATTGTGGCTGAATTCGTCAGTGATTCCACGTGCCAAATCGGTGTAACTACTGAAAGTTAGTGGAATCTTAATTGATTTTGCCTGGTCCAGCTTGTAAGCATGCAGTGTGGCCTGAATATTATTGTTGATAAACTGTTTTTCCATTCGGAACTGATTGGGAACAACAACAAAGTCATCAATCATTCTTGGAATTGAAGGGATAATACGTAGCACAATGGATACCCCCATCACCAGAAGTGATCCAAACATTACTTTTCTACCCTGTTTGCCTCCGGTCAAGACCAGCATAATCGCTGCATATGCGGTGACAATAAAACTGATCATTGCTATCCAGATCAGCGTTAAATCGTAGCGCATCTCCACCCAGCCAGGACCGTAAAATAAGGGTTCATGTGCATCGCTGTACAATAAATTAAAACGCTGCAGAAAAAACCCCCAGACCACCCATGCACAAACAAAGGCAATCAATATAATGCGATGAATCACTGTTCCCACAGGTAATGTTTTACCGTTTTCATGTAATTTGCGCTGTTCCAGAACATAGAGTAGCGCTACTGCCACAAATAATATGACAGAAGTAATGAGTAATTCTTTCTGAATGATTCTGAGAATGGGCAGGTCAAACAGATAAAAACTGATATCGTTTCCATAAACGCCATCACTAACACCTGAAGCGGATGATGCGAGAAACAGCAGAGCCGATTCCCATTGTAGATAAAAAGGGATGGCAATAAAGATCGCAAGCAACAAAGACAATGGCCAGTAGACCCCCATTGCACCGGTTTTTAAATTATGTATCAATAAGTTGCCAGCATTGAGATCTGTTGGTTCTTCGTCATCAAGATAATATGAAGCGACCCAGAAATGAATAAGAAATATCACAAAAAATACTGCGGTAACTGCGATAGCAATCGCGTATTTGTAAAAAAAGCGCAAGCAGAAATACCATGAGTAATCCATGGATTCAAACCACAGGTATTCAACGATAAAGTCAAGAAACAAGAAGTATCCAACAAGATACAGAATGATCAGTAATAACAGACCAATGCCTATTTTACGAATCAGTGGAGTGGTATTTGCCATTATTTGCTCCCGCATTCATACGAGTATTTGTATTGGCTCATTGTACGTTAAGCCAGTGATTGTACATAGCTTCTAAACCAGGAAAATTATCTGATTCAATAAAAACCAGTCACCAGTTGAACTCTTTTACAGGCTTTTACTGACTATTTCATATAAGTCACGTGAGATGTCAGTGCGAGATAAGAGTGTTTGTAAGGCTTGTTTCATTTGATTCTGGCGTTGTTGTGTATGGCGCTGCCATTGCGTCAGCGGGATGACGATACGAGCAGCGATCTGAGGATTGATTTTGTCAAGCTGCTGAACCTGGCGCATCAGAAATAGATAACCTGCACCATTTGTTTGGTGGAAATGAAGCGGGTTATTGACTGCAAATGCGCTAACTAGGGAACGCACCCGGTTTGGTGTATTGAGATTAAAATCTGCGTGTCGGGTTAATGCTTCCACAGTTTCCAGAGTATTCTCAAGCGGTGATGTTGCTTGTAGACTAAACCACTTGTCAATCACTAGGGGTTCTGATTGCCATTTACGGTAAAACTGATCCAGGTAGTTCTTCCGTTGAGGATGCGAGTGAAATGTAATTGCCGCTAGTGCTGCCAATTCATCCGTCATATTCCCCGCATGCTCGAATTGCTTAACACACAATTCATTGCTTTCTCGGGTTTGCAGTGTTGCCAGATAGTTTAAACAAACATTCTTGAGTTTGCGTTGTGCTGCGGCCTGATTGCTGATTTCATTTGTCTCTCGCTCGACAGCTTGCTGGTAGTGATTGAATAGTTGTTGTTGTAGCTGTACGGCCAGTTGCTGCTGAACAGCGTTACGCGCATGGTGGATGCCATCCGGGTTAATGACTGTTGTAAGGCTTGATAGGTATTGCTCAGATGGCAGTGTCAACAAAGTCGCAAGATATGCCAGATCATCCCAATCCTGGGATATGATTGTTTTAAATGTTTTTAGTAACTGGCCTGGCACCGGTCGATCAGGTTCTTCAGATAGACCGATGATGACCTGACTGGATAAATTCTGGATTGCAGACCAGCGGTTAAAAGTATCCGTGTCATTTTGTGCCAGAAAAACCAGATCGTCCAGGCTTTGCTGGAGATTGATACGCACTGGGGCAGAAAAGCCGCGCAATACAGAAACAACCGGCTTGCTTTTGACATGATAAAAACAGAATGTACTGGTTTTAGCTTTAATTTCCAGCAACGTTTCAGCTGCTGCATTTTCTATTTGGGCTTCATCCTGATGCAGCTTGATTGCTTGACCATCTTCGCCAAACAGTGCGAGTCGAACTGGAATATGAAATGCTTGCTTGGTCGGCTGACCAGGTGTTGGCTTGCATTGCTGCTTAAAGTTTATGATGAATCGCTGTTGTACCGCATCGTATTCAGTGTCCATTGTCAGTTCAGGTGTCCCAGCCTGATCGTACCAGAGCCTGAATTGAGTCAAATCAACCTGATTGGCATCTTCCATGCATTTGACAAAATCATCGGTGGTTACAGCCTCACCGTCGTGGCGCTGAAAATACAAATCTGTCCCCGCCCGAAAGCCGAAAGTGCCAACCAGTGTGTGTATCATGCGCACCACCTCGGCGCCTTTTTCATACACTGTCGAGGTGTAGAAGTTATTAATTTCAATATAGGAATCTGGTCTAACAGGATGCGCTAATGGCCCTGCATCTTCTGCAAACTGGCGGGTTCGCAACCCATTCACATCATTGATACGCTTGACTGCTTGTGAGGTCTGATCGGCACTGAACTGCTGATCACGAAAAACAGTCAATCCCTCTTTCAGGCTAAGCTGAAACCAGTCTCTACAGGTAATCCGGTTGCCAGTCCAGTTATGAAAATATTCATGTCCAATCACACCTTCGATATGCTCGTAATCAGAATCAGTTGCGGTATCCGGACGTGCTAGAACAAATTGGGTATTAAATATGTTTAACCCTTTGTTTTCCATTGCGCCCATATTGAAATGGCTGACCGCAACAATCATGTAGAGATCAAGATCGTATTCTCTGCCATAATTCTGCTCGTCCCAGGCCATTGATGCCTGTAATGAGCGCATCGCGTGAGCGCATTTGTCCAGATCATGTTCCTCGACATAAATTTCCAGCTTGATAGAACGACCAGAAACAGTTGTGAAAGAGTCTTCGATGCAAGCAAGGTCTCCTGCAACAATGGCAAACAAATAACTGGGTTTGGGAAATGGATCTTCCCATTTAACCCAGTGTTGATTGTTATCCAGTTCGCCACGATCAACAGGATTGCCGTTTGAAAGCAGGACTGGATACACAGTCTTGTCGGCAACCAGTGTCGTGGTATACGTTGCCATAATATCAGGCTGATCAAGAAAATAAGTGATGCGCCGAAAACCCTGGGCTTCGCATTGAGTACATAACATATTGTCGGATTTGTACAACCCTTGTAACTGGGTGTTTTTTGCAGGATTAATTATTGTTTCAATCTCAAGACTGAAAACATCATCTGGGGGGTTGTGTATCACCAGGTTCTCCTCAGTTACTCGATAGTCGTT
>DRLZ01000297.1 GCA_011322755.1 Crenotrichaceae bacterium | reverse complement strand
GGGTGTTGCTTCAGGCTTGATTATTGTCAGTGGAGATCTGGATTTCGGGATACTGATTTATTTGTTGAAAGTACCGCTTGCAGCATTTACGTTTTGGTTATTTGAACTGACCAAGCAGAAATTGTTGACGTTTAACTGGTTGAAAGCAGCATATCATCATGTGATGCATTGGAAAGCTATCATTGTAAGTACGTCAATGTATCAGTCACTTAAAAGTACTCTTTTCGTTGCAAAAAACAGAATCAGGAAAATCAAACAGTATTATCTTGGTGAGCAAAGCTGGTTTGACGCAGTGAAAACACAATACATTTTGGTTAAAACTTTTTTTATTCATCCTCAATAATATTGTCCAGTTCCTTACTAAGTCATACTCGAACTGGTGGCTCTGAAACAATGAAAGAGTCATCGTTGTTTGCCTGGTGCATTGATAATTTATCAAAACAATGCATAACACGAGACAGAATTAAAATGGCTAAAATATCTGATGGGTTCTTTATCTCAGAACGTGCAGTCTAAAAAAACAGGCACAAGTGATTTTGCGAGGGGTGTGATTCATTTCAAGGGAAAACAACTTCGCCACTTTATATCGGCATATGTAGCTTACGATAGAGTAAAAAAATCAAATCATTCAGAGCCGCAATTCGATCAGTTCTGTTCCTGAAACGTTTTCCTTGACTCGGCAATTGTTCAAAATTCTGATGGACAATAATAACGAATAGCCTCCAAAACATGGTTTTTCGGGAATGACTCGTTACGAATTTTGTATCAAAATGACAGATGTACTCTGACATGTTGTGTTTGTATAACAAGTAATAATCATAGATAAATCAAAGATATTTAGTTAAACTGGGCAAGTATGGAATATTAATAAATACGTCATTAACCTGATTGGTAATAAAAATGACAGTTTAACTATCTTTTTTCTAAGTCTTGTAATTGTGTCCGTCTGTAGAGTAAGTGGAGCAATTATGAAATTGGTAATCTTATTATGTATAGCAGTAATGCTGAACAGGGTTCATTTGAACTGAAAAACGACACAAAAATATATTATCATGGCAACAGCAGGAAGCTGGTTTATGACCAGATTAAAGAGAAGATTCTGTCAGGGCAGGGTGTTTTATGTGTTACTGGTGAAACAGGCATCGGAAAATCCTTCCTGATTCATGAACTGGTTGCTGAGCTTGAAAACGATGTTATCTTTGTGCATCTACCCGCCCGCAATCAGACTTTTCAAAGTTTGATTACCCGATTATGCGATGAGCTTGGGTTATCGACTGGTCGAGAGATTATTCTTGTTGCACTACAGTCAATTTATAAGTTTCTGGAACAACAACAGCAAATCAATCCGCGAGTTGTCGTAGTTATTGATAATGCAGAAGAGTTACAAGCAGGTGTTATCGATAAGTTACTGTTACTGTCTGTACCCCCGTCATATAAAAACGCATCTTTACAGCTAATCTTTTCAGGGCTGCCAGATGTGGAAATCAAGGTTACTGAAGGTAATCAGCCGCGCAGGAAAAACTCAAAGTTTTTTTGTTACAGACTTGAACGCCTGGATTCTTCGGAGACCCTGGATTTTATAAAACATATTCTTAAAACAGAAGCATCAGATTACAGTGATTATTTCACGCCAGCTGCTATTTCAAGTATTGTTGATTTCTCCAGCGGGTTACCACGCAGGATTAAAGAGATTTGCGATATGTCATTGTCTGCAGTTGGTGTTCCTGAACCACCTAGGATTACTGGAAAATTAATTGGATATGTGGCGAAAGAACTGTTGCTTGTTCCAGTCGATCCGCTTGGTGAAACATTACCAGGCCAGGATAAACAATTTAACTTTGTTGAGTTAAAAGACTTCTCGTTTATTAAACCGAAGGCGTTGTTATCAAATACTCTGTTAGATACATCTTCCGGTATTGATGAGGTTGTTAATGTAGATGAGTCAGAACAGGTGACTGTTGATCAAACAAAAACCAGAATGAGTCTGCATATTTCAATCCCATTCAGTGAAAAGACTGGATCAACAGATGTCAATAGGCATAGGAGTAGATTGCTACAGACAATGAATTCAGAACTAAAATTACCACTTTCATGGGGGGTTGTTGCTGTGGCTGTACTCGGGATAGCTATCTACGCCTCTCAGTCATTCATCTCGCCTTCTGGTGAGAGCATGCTGATGACCAGCCCGGTTGTTACCTCCAATGCAGGAGAAACATTACTAATTACCGATTCTGGTCAAGCTGATTCCAACAATACAGTGATTAGACAAGATGTTCCAGTTACGATCAAAGCAGATCCACAAACAACGGATGAAGACACAGTGCAAAAATCAGGTATTAACACTAGGTTAGAAGAACCGGGGGATATTGCGCGTGCTTTGATAGCGAATCTGGAAGCTAAGGGACAATCAGTTAATCTGAATGTAATCTATGACCATGCTGAGAAGTTAAACAGCAAGAATCAAGAGATAGATGCATATCTACTTTATTTTTATGCTGCTAAACATGGTTATGCAAAGGCAGCATTTCGGTTGGCTCAAATGGTTGATCCGACAACTGATACTAAAAATAGGACGGTATTTGCAAAGGCAAGTGTTACACAGGCAAATAAGTGGTATTTGCAAGCAATGCGGGGAGGATACCCGAAAGCAGCGCATTATCTTAATCAATTGCGAACCAGAATTATTCAAAAAGCAGCTTTAGGCGATGAGGACGCACGGCGTCTTGTGATGCAATTTCAAAGTAGCAAAATTTGATAGCTTAACTATAAATAATGAATCAATTTCTGATTATTTTTTGTCTATTCATCCTCTCCGGTCATTCAATACGGGCTGCTGATAGAAGCGTTTCTAATCTTGCGACCAAACCGTTGTTGATGGCAGGAAAACGAAATCTTTACCAGAGGGTGTTGACATTACCCAATGCTAAGCTCTATCCACATCAAAAATTATCGAAAGATGACCCAATTGAGATTCCGCCTTTTTCTCCATACTACGTTTATCAGCGAGTCAACGATAACGCACAGCAGGAATGGCTACAGATTGGGCTGGGAAGAAAAGGTGATATTGTCGGCTGGATATCTTCAGACAAGACGCTGGAATGGAATCATGGTTTAACACTCTCTTTTAGAAAACCAGCATCAGGGAAGGATCGGGTGTTGTTGTTTCGTGACAAGGAATCCATCAAGGAAATTGCTGAAACATATGATCAACAGCGGTATGAGCAGTTGTACTCTGCGGCAACAAAAGGAAAATCGATAAAAGATTCCCCTGTAGCCGCTATTCAGCCATTAAAAGATATTGATATCCGCAAACATTTCTATTTATTACCGATTCATGATTATGAAGAAATCTATTTGAAGGACTCGACTGCAAGG
The DNA here is from genome assembly GCA_011322755.1 of Crenotrichaceae bacterium. Lineage (GTDB taxonomy): Bacteria > Pseudomonadota > Gammaproteobacteria > Methylococcales > DRLZ01 > DRLZ01. The sequence continues at coordinate 2,555 of DRLZ01000297.1, read as the reverse complement.
TTGCTCAAGGTTTCCAGTGTTTCTCTGGAAGCGAGCAAGCAGAAGAATAGCGATACCCTGAAAAAAGGCGCAAATACATTATCTAAAGCAAATATTGTTTTTGTTATCGACTCAACCCTGTCAATGGGGCCTTATATCCAAAGAACCCAGGAGGCAGTCAGGAAAATCTATGATAGCTTGAACCAGCAATCATTACTGGGGAAAGTACAGTTTGGGTTGATTGCTTTTCGCGACAACCCCAAAGCAGCGCCACAGATTGATTACCTGACGCGTCGTTATGTCAGTTTGAAACAAGGCAAGAATGCTGCAAGTTTTATGAAAAGTGTTGAATCCTTAAAGCCAGCCTTGTTTTCTTCAAAAGACTTTGTTGAAGATAGCTATGCTGGTGTTCTCTCTGCATTAAATGTCATGGATTGGGATCCAGATTCTGCGCGGTTTATTGTGTTGATTACAGATGCCGGGGCGCGCGGTGAAGATGATCCTCTGGCTTCAACAGGTATTGACGCAACTGGACTTAATTATGCAGCGCAGAAAAAAAATACTGCAATCTTTGTGCTGCATTTATTGACCGACGACCCGATGGCAGATCATGAATTAGCCACTCGTCAGTATCGACAGTTATCTCAGTATCCAAATATTGGAAGCCTTTATTATGCAGTGCCCACAGGAGATGTTCACGAATTTGGTCAAGTGCTTGATAGCTTGGCAGGTCAGATTACCAGACAAATAACACAGTCAGATCACGTTCAAAATACTCAGCTACAAGTATCAAAAAATCCCCAACTTGCAGGGCTTCAAGCTAAAATAGAAAAGTTGGGTCACGCACTCGGTATGCGTTATTTAACAAACTCAGATAATGAAAAAGCTCCCGATGTTTTTAATGCATGGCTACTGGACAGAACGTTCCAAAATCCTGAAAAGCCTGCAGTTGACGTTCGGGTGTTATTAACCCGTGATCAGCTCTCAGACTTGTATAGCGTCTTGAAAAAAGTTCTGGAAATCGCTGAACAAGGCATGATTTCACCGAATACCTTTCTTGGAGAACTCAAAAGTCTTGCTGCGACAATTACCCGTGATCCAAATCAATTAGGCGGAACAACGGCAACAACATCAGGGCGTGGTATCAGTTTGTCAGAGCTTGGTTTTGTACGTGAATATATCGAAGGTTTGCCTTATACAGGTGAAGTGATGAACTTGTCGCTGCAAGACTGGCAGAGTTGGTCTGTAAGCCAGCAGACCGCTTTTTTACAAAGGTTAGAGGAAAAAATCGCTTATTATCAAGCCCTGCATGATCATGTCGACTTGTGGATCAGTCTCACTGGGGGAGCCATGGATGGAGACTCGGTGTTTCCAGTTCCACTGGATATGCTTCCTTAATCACCAGTCTGCTCTGTTAACGGTAACTGTAGTTTTGCCTCGTTCAGATACAACAACTTAGGATATGCTCTACAATTTATCTGAGGTCACTAAAACCCGGGTTTCCAGAGGTGTTGCTTTTCATTTATCGATTCCCAGCTTACACATTGCGACGGGTGAGAAGATTGCCCTGATTGCAGAAAGTGGCTGTGGTAAATCGACGCTTTTGGATCTTCTGGCGTTGATTTCACAACCAACCACATCGGGTTATTTCAACTTTCACCCGCAAGGTATAGATGAAACTGTCGACATATCAAAACAGTGGGGCGGCAGCGGTTTCGATAGGATAAGCGACCTTCGCAAACATCATATCGGTTATGTGATGCAAGCAGGTGGTTTGCTACCTTTTCTGACAGTGAAGGAAAATATTAATTTATCTCGTGAAGTTCTCGGTTTGCCTGAAGATGGGACTGCCCTCAAACTGGCGCGAAAACTTCACATTTCCAGTCATTTGAAAAAATTACCAGATGCACTTTCACTGGGGGAGCGTCAACGTGTTGCCATTTGTCGTGCACTGGCGCATAACCCTGCTGTGGTGATTGCGGATGAACCGACAGCCTCACTCGATCCGTTCAGTGCAGATGCAGTGATGAAAATGTTTGTCGAGTTAGTCGAAGAACTGGATACCACACTGATTGTCGCAAGTCATTCATGGCAGTATGTAAAAAAATTTGGTTTGCGTCGTTTATCTCATCACAGTCAACGATTGCCAGGCACACGGACCATGCACACAACAATATCCGGATAAATGATGATATCCGGAATCTCAAAGCTCGCAGTAAAAAACTATTTTCATGATTGGCAGTCATCGAGCTGCCTGGTATTGGCGCTCGCAGCCATTCTCGGTCCCATGATGATTGTGTTTGGAATCAAGCATGGAATTGTTAGCGGTATGATTACCAGTCTGGTGGAAGAGCCAAGAAACAGAGAGCTACATGCTGTTTATAGTGGTCGCTACAGTCCTGAATGGATTGCTGGACTACGCCAGCAAGCCGCAGTCAGCTTCCTGGTACCACGTACGCGTAAAATAGCCGCAACCATTGATTTAAAAAGTAAGACTGCGCGACAAATTGTACACACTGAACTGATTCCCACTGCAGAAAAAGATCCTCTATTACCGAATATAATCATTCCTGCTT
>DRLZ01000296.1 GCA_011322755.1 Crenotrichaceae bacterium | reverse complement strand
TGGCACTTGATCTTGATAGAGAAAACAGTCACAAACAACAAACGATTAGTGAACAGGGACAGCTTATTGATGAGCGTACTGAATGGGCATTGAAGCTGCAGAGCCATGTGGAGAGATTATCATCAGCAACCAGACATTTTAAAAAGGAACTGAATACACAAAATCAGCAGATTCAGAAGCAAGATCAGCGAATAACTGAACTCTTGCATGTTGAAACTGAAAGAGATGAGTTAAAAGAAGAACTTGAAACCATATATCACAGTCATTCCTGGAAGTTAACTAAGCCATTGCGAGATTACAGGCGTTGGCTGGATGATTTACGCAATCGCATCAGTTTTCAGTTTGTACAACTTTGTACCTACCCGCAGCGGATCAAACGCAGTTTGGGAATGCGTGGAATCAAGGGAACCATTCTTGTTGTTTATGGCAAGCTTAAACACAAAGTTGAAAAACCACAGCAGCAACCTGTTATTGAATTACAAAAGAATTTTTCTGCATTAACAATCAAATGCAGTCAAACCCCGACAGTTTCAATCATTATTCCTGTATACAACCAGTTTCTACATACTTATAACTGTTTGCAATCACTGTCAAAACTTCAAACTGAACATGAATTTGAAGTGATTATTATTGATGACTGTTCCTCTGATGAAACAGAATCAACAATTGATTTAATCAGCGGAATTACTTATCACCGACAGCAAACAAATGGTGGTTTTATTGAGTCCTGTAATCAAGGCGCACAGCTTGCGAGAGGTGATTATTTACTGTTTCTGAATAATGATACGTTGGTACAGGCTGGCTGGATGGATACGCTACTTGCTATTTACGATCAATTCCCGGATGCCGCTCTTGTGGGCAGTAAACTGGTTTATCCTGATGGAACTTTGCAGGAAGCGGGGGGTATTGTGTTCTCGGACGCTTCAGGGTGGAATTACGGACGCGGAGATAATCCGCTCAGACCAGAATACTGTTTTGTGCGCGAAGTGGATTATTGCAGCGGTGCCAGTATTATTATTCACAAAGATTTATTCGAACAACTGGGGCGATTCGACACACATTACAAACCTGCTTATTACGAAGATACTGATTTGGCATTCTCGGTAAGACAAGCAGGAAAACGTGTTTATTATCAACCTGCATCAATTGTTACCCATTTTGAAGGTGTGACCTCGGGAACTGATTTATCGTCTGGAACCAAGCAATACCAAGTGAGCAACCAGAAAAACTTTCTTGATAAATGGCAACAAGCATTACAGGACCAGCCAGATCCAGGAACAGATATTGAATTGTGTCGTTTGCATAACCAGCCTAAACGCGTACTGATTTATGATGCTTGCACACCAACACCGGATCAGGATTCCGGTTCTTTGCGGATGGTAAATCTGATCGAGATATTGCAATCGCTTGGATATCACGTTGGTTTTATGGCTGAAAACATGGCGTATGTCGAAACGTATACCCCAGCGCTACAACAAACAGGCGTTGAGTGTATTTATCATCCCCATGTGAAATCACCGATTGATTATTTCAAAGAGAAAGGAAAGTATTATGATGTGGTGATTGTCAGTCGCTATTACATTGCTGAGCCGGTGATGCCAATGATTCGTCAGTATTGTCCGAAAGCAACAATTCTATTTGATACAGTAGATTTGCATTATTTACGTGAACAACGGCTTGCCGAGTTTGAGAATAGTAAACAACTCAGTGAAACAGCAGAAAAGACTCGCAAAAAAGAACTCTCTGTTATCGAGCAAGCTGATATTACCCTTGTCGTCTCCAGCTATGAAAAACAGTTTCTTGGCAAACAAATAAAACAGGCACAGGTGGAAATTTTATCCAATATCCACCGTGTGCATGGACGCAGAAAAACCTGGCGCCAGCGGAAAGACATTATGTTTGTTGGTGGTTACCAGCATCCACCCAATATTGACGCAATTATCTGGTTTACTACAGAAATATTTCCACTGGTTCGCAAACAGCTGGATATTCAGCTGCATATTATTGGCAGTAAAGCAACAAAGGACGTTGAGTCTTTAGATGGAAATGGTGTCGTATTTCACGGTTATGTCGAGGATATCGAGCCATTTGTTGATGGCTGTAGAATAGCAATTGCACCACTACGCTATGGTGCTGGTGTTAAGGGCAAGGTGAATATGAGTATGAGTTACGGACAGCCGGTTGTGGCGACTTCTGTTGCAGCAGAAGGCATGTTTGCAAAACACGGGCATGATATCCTGATTGCTGATAGCGAAACTGATTTTGCCAAAGCGATTATTGAACTCTATAACAACAGTCAGTTATGGAATAAACTATCCAATAACGGTTTAAAAAACGTTGAGCAATGGTTTTCCTTTAACGCTGCTAAAAAAGCAATACAATCGATTCTGGAAAACAGTAACCAGGACAGACAACGCTTGGTATGAAAATGACCCAACATTACAATGTCATTATTATTGGTGGCGGACACGCTGGAACCGAAGCTGCGCTGGCAGCTGCGCGCACTGGTGCGCGCACCTTGTTGCTGACCCAGAATATCGAGACACTGGGTCAGATGAGTTGCAATCCAGCCATAGGCGGAATTGGTAAAGGTCATCTGGTAAAGGAAATCGACGCACTGGGCGGCATCATGGCGCAGGCAATTGACCATGCAGGGATTCATTTCCGTATCCTCAATTCAAGCAAAGGTCCAGCGGTACGCGCAACACGTGCACAGGCGGATCGAAACCTGTATAAAACCCGGATCAGAAAAGCGCTGGAAGCACAGACAAATCTACACATCATGCAGCAGTCAGTCACTGACCTGATTGTTGAAAATGGCCGTGCAGTCGGTTGTATTACCGATATGGATTTAAGCTATCGAGCCGATGCCCTCGTGTTGACAGTTGGTACTTTTCTGGATGGACGGATTCATGTTGGCATGAATAGCAAGTCTGGTGGTCGTGCCGGTGATCCACCATCGGTTGCGCTTGCGCATCGTTTACGAGAACTGCCATTTACTGTTGGGCGATTGAAAACCGGGACACCTCCTCGTTTGAATGGCAATACGCTGAATTACCAAGTAATGCAATCTCAACCAGGAGATGATCCGGTGCCGGTTTTTTCATTTCTGGGCGATGCAAACCAGCATCCGGAGCAGATTCACTGCCACATTACCAGAACCACTCAACAAACCCATGAGATTATACGCAGCGGTCTGGAGCGTTCTCCAATGTACTCAGGTGTAATTGAAGGCACCGGGCCACGCTATTGCCCATCCATAGAAGACAAGGTCGTACGTTTTGCAGCGCGAGATTCTCACCAGATTTTTGTTGAACCTGAAGGATTGAATACCACAGAAATCTATCCCAACGGAATCTCAACCAGTTTACCGTTCGATGTACAGCAAGCACTGATTCATTCAATACCCGGTTTTGAAAAAGCACAGATTACCCGTCCAGGTTATGCCATAGAATATGATTATTTTGATCCGCGCGGTCTCAAGTCATCACTTGAAACCAAGTCCATGCCAGGGTTGTATTTTGCCGGACAGATTAATGGGACAACCGGTTATGAAGAAGCCGCAGCACAGGGTTTGATTGCTGGACTCAATGCAGCGCGTGCCAGTCAGGATCTGGAACCCTGGTGCCCCGGTCGAGATCAGGCTTATATCGGTGTAATGATTGATGATTTAATTACCCGCGGTACCCTGGAGCCATATCGCATGTTTACCAGCCGGGCAGAATATCGACTGATACTGCGAGAGGATAACGCAGATCTGCGCTTAACAGAAACAGGTTTTGAACTTGGGTTGGTGGAACAACAGCGTTTGCATCGGCTTGAGAAAAAACTTGAGACAGTGAAACAACTGCAGAACTATTTTGATAAGACACGACTGAATCCAGCACAAAATAAACATTGTGAACTCGTTGCAAATATCGAACAGGCATTTGATATTAGTCTGACCAAGGAAGCAAGTTTAATGGAATTTCTGCGTCGCCCTGAAGTGACGATGGAAAAGCTAAAAGCAGTTTCAGATGTGGTTGCCAGGCAAACCGATCATCAAGCACTGGAGCAGGTCGAAATTCAGGCAAAATATGCAGGTTATATTGATCGCCAACAACAGGAAATTGGTAAGGCCAGACGTTATGAATCGCTTAGACTTCCGGCCAATATTGATTATTCACTGGTTGGAGGACTGTCTTCTGAAGTTAGAGAGAAACTTTCATTTCAGCAGCCTGAAACACTTGGTCAGGCTGCCAGAATTCCAGGAATCACGCCGGCTGCAGTTTCACTATTGTTAATCCATTTGAAAAAGAAAAGTGCATAATTCACCAGGATCATTTTAAAACAGTAATCATCGAATCACTTGATATTTAAGTTCGAGAGATAGACAAAGACAGGCTTGTGTCGCAAACAACAGTTGAACAATTCATTGCAGGTTTGGAAACACTGGGCTTATCTGTCAATCAAAAACAGATCGATCAGTTATTGAATTTGCTCGTGTTACTACAAAAATGGAACCGCACCTATAATCTGACAGCGATAAAGGGTCTTCATCAGATGATAGTCTGGCATTTGCTGGATAGTCTTGCCTTGTCAATTTATATTGATGGTGATCAAATCCTTGATGTTGGTACCGGGGCTGGTTTCCCTGGCTTACCATTGGCTATCATTCATCCACTTCAGCATTTTGTCCTGCTTGATTCAAATCTGAAAAAAACCCGTTTTGTTCAGCAAGCGGTATTCGAGCTGGGTATTGATAATGTAGAGGTTGTGCATACACGTATTCAAGATTATCAGCCAGAACATCAATTTGATACAGTTTTTGCCAGAGCTGTTTCATCGCTCGCTGACATGGTTGATAATGTGACAAGACTGGTGAATCATGGTGGCAGAATATTATTACCTAAAGGCCAATTCCCACAGACAGAAATTACTGGAATAATTGATTATGAGTTTTCAGTTATCAAACTTGATATTCCTGGAATGGATGCGCAGCGGCACCTGGTCATGGTGGACTGCTGAATACATGAAAGGATAACGATGGCAAAAGTAATTGCAGTGGTGAATCAAAAAGGCGGTGTTGGTAAAACAACCACCAGTATTAACTTGAGTGCTGCGCTTGCACAGCGGCGATTACGTGTTTTGCTGGTTGATCTTGACCCACAGGGTAACGCATCCATGGGATGTGGTATTGATGTAGAAAATGTTGATCACTCCGCTTATGATTTGTTAACCGGAAGCGCATATGCTGAAAATATTGCTGTTAAGGATGAGAATCTGGGTTTTGATGTCATTGCTGGCGGTCCTGATTTAACCGCAGCAGAAGTTGAGTTAATGGAATCAGATCAGCGAGACAAAAAACTCGCAGAAGCCATGAACGTTCTGCAAATTGTTTATGATTATGTGTTTATCGATTGTCCGCCAGCGCTCAATATACTTACAGTGAATGCGCTGGTTGCAGCCCAGAGTATTCTGATTCCAATGCAGTGTGAATACTATGCGCTGGAGGGGCTGTCAGCATTAATGAACACCTTGGCTGATTTACGAAATACAGTCAATCCTAATCTCAAAGTAGAAGGATTGCTACGCACCATGTATGACCCGCGCAGTAATTTGACCAAAGACGTTTCTAAACAGCTGGAACATTATTTCAAGGATCAATTGTTTGAGACCTGTATTCCACGTAACGTCAGGCTTGCTGAAGCCCCAAGTCATGGCTTGCCGATTAGTCAATATGATAAATCTTCACGCGGGGCAATCGCGTATAATGAACTCGCAAAAGAAATTACACGTAGAAACCGCAAGACGCTGAAAAACCAGAATTATTCAGTATCTTTATAAACTCGAAGGCAGCACTTAGACAAATGGCAGTAAAGAAAAGAGGATTGGGAAAAGGGCTTGGTGCGTTACTTGGCGACATGTCTGTTTCAGATGAGGGTATTGCAGTCCAGACTGACACATCAACGGAAGAGAAAGGTGTGCACGTTGTTCCAATCGAGTATTTACAACCCGGTCGATATCAGCCACGAACGGATATCGATCCGGAAAACTTGCAGGAATTGGCAAACTCGATCGAGCAACATGGTATTGTCCAACCTGTTGTCATTCGTCAGCTGGCAAAAAACCGCTATGAAATTATCGCTGGTGAACGCCGATGGCGGGCGGCTCAGCTAGCAGGTCTTCATGAAATTCCTGTGATTACCCGTGTGTTGTCTGATCAGGATGCCTTGGCAATAGCGCTGATTGAGAATATCCAGAGAGAAGACCTCAATGTGATGGAAGAAGCAGAAGCCTATCAACGTTTGTCTCAGGAGTTTTCAATCACCCACCAGCAAATTGCCCAGGTTGTTGGTAAGTCCAGAGCTGCAGTTTCTAATACATTACGTTTGATGGAACTGCACAGCAGTGTTCAGACTTTGTTACGGAATAAAACAATTGATATGGGACACGCTCGCGCACTGTTAGCGCTCGATTCACTCACACAAGAGTCACTGGCAAAGCAGGTTGTCAATAATAATTTGACGGTACGGGCAACAGAGCAGCTTGTAAAAAAACACCTGGGAAATCAAACTGAGACACGATCAACACCTGAAACTAGAAAAGATCCGGATATTCTCAGATTAGAAAATGAGCTGTCAGAGCAGCTCGGAACAGAAACTAAAATTCAATACTCAGCGGATGGTAAAGGCCGTGTATTAATCAATTTTCACGATCTTGATCATTTGCAGGGATTGCTTGCAAAAATTAGTTGGACAGCATGAATTAAGAAGTGGGCCTGATCATACAGTCTGTGGCGATTCTATACCCACGAGAATCCTGATCAGGGGTGGTGGATCATGCTCTGATGCCAACACTCGCTATTGTAAAATCGCGGAAATAAGTGCCAATTCCGGTCCCGGCCTCAACAACCGCCTCAATTGCTATAGAGTGCCAGCATGGCCGGTTTACTTGCATTGTGCTCTATAGCAGTTTTCTCTGATACTTTGTTAAACACTGTAAATTTTTTGAACTCGGTTATTTCTATTCATTGATTCAGGATGGTATAGTGCGTTACTTTTATCTAGCAAGCGCAGCCATATCAACTGCCATTCTTTTAGCACCCCAGTTACCGGGTTGAGACAGAAATTCACCAGCACAACGAGTTCCACACTCAGCACAATGACCATCTTCAGTCAGATTCCAATCAGATAACACATACCAGTCGCGACCAATCAGCAATTGTCCGCATTGGTGACAATAGGTACTTTCGTTTTGTTTATCATGAATATTGCCGACATAGGCATAGCGAACACCATTGTTTATGGCGATTTGTCTTGCACGAATCAGTGTTTCTTTTGGTGTTGACGGTTTATCTCTCATTTTCCAGTCTGGATGAAAAGCGGTAAAGTGCATGGGAACATCCGGACCCAGTTGTTCAACTACCCATTCTGTCATGGCATTGATTTCCTGTTCTGAGTCGTTTTCCCCCGGTATCAGTAATGTTGTGGTTTCCAGCCAGACCTGGGTTTCGTGTTTGATATATTCCAGTGTCTCAAGTATTGGTTGCAAGTGACTACCTGTTATTTTTTGATAGAAACGATCAGTAAAAGCTTTTAAATCAACATTGGCAGCATCCATGTGCTGAAAAAATTCAACGCGTGGTTCAGGGCAAATATAGCCCGCAGTGACTGCAACTGATTTGATACCGAGCTGTCGACAGGCAATTGCAGTATCAATGGCATATTCATGAAAAATAACAGGGTCATTGTAGGTGTAGGCAACACTGGCACAACCCAGTTTCTCAGCTGTTCTGGCAATTACCTCTGGATCGGCTTTATCCATCAGGCGATCCATTTCCTGTGATTTACTGATATCCCAGTTTTGACAAAACTTGCATGCCAGGTTACAGCCAGCAGTACCAAATGAAAAGACGGGTGTTCCGGGTAAAAAATGATTGAGTGGTTTTTTTTCAATTGGGTCTATTGCGAAACCACTGGAGCGTCCATAGCTGGTCATTACTATTTGATTGCCCTCATGAGCACGCACAAAACACAGTCCACGCTGTCCTTCGTGTAATCTACAGAAACGCGGGCAGAGTTGACACTCTATACGATCATCATCCAGTTGTTGCCAGTATTGTGTAATAACGGCGTTATCAGTTAATCGTTTGTGCATTCTATTTTCCACCAATCATAAGAATTTGTATATCTTATATTGGGATTCACCTTGACACTATCAATGTATTGAAATTAGACAATCATGCCCCCATAGTAATTTTACAAACAACAATTGAATACTGATTCAGCAAGTGTTACAACTTGTATTAGGTTGCTCTAGGCTTAATTAGCACGACGTTCAACAAGGCGAATGACTCTGATCAGGAGGTATCCATGCCCTCAACTCGTGAACCGGCTGTCGCTGGTTTATTTTATCCTGCGGACCCTCAAAAACTACAGCTATTGGTTCATCGTTACCTGGATCTCGCGACAACCGGCAGCCAGGCGCCAAAAGCACTGATTGTGCCGCATGCTGGCTATCGTTACTCTGGGGGGATTGCGGCTAATGCATACCATCTGCTTGAACAAGCCGGTGACAAGATACACAGCGTTGTACTGATTGGACCTTCTCATCATGTTGGCTTCAGGGGTATTGCCGTCCCAAGTGTTGATTATTTTACAACACCATTAGGAAATGTGTTGATTGATAAAAGTAAAATAGCAGCAATCAGTGAGTTACCTTTTGTCCAGACTCGGGATGATGCTCATCAGGAGGAACATAGTCTGGAAGTACAACTGCCATTCCTGCAGGAATTGCTCGAAGAGTTTTCACTGGTTCCAATTGTTGCGGGCAAGGTCTCTGCCGAGGAGATAGCGACTGTTCTGGAATGCTTGTGGGGCGGTCCTGAAACCCTGATTATCATCAGTTCAGACTTGAGCCATTATCACGATTATATCACTGCGACACAAATGGATCTTGAAACATCAAAAGCAATTGAGCATTTACGACCTGAATTGATTGAAGATGGTTCAGCTTGTGGTAGAGTTGCTGTCAGTGGCTTGCTAAACGTTGCGCGAAAATTTGGTCTTGGGGCGCATACACTTGATTTGAGAAACTCGGGTGACACAGCCGGCTCTAAAGACAGGGTTGTTGGTTATGGCGCATATGAATTCCACTAGTCAGTTTTCCCGGGAAGATAAAAAAATCTTGCTCGAGATCGCCAGACAATCAGTTTTACATGGTTTGAGTACCGGACGTCCTTTACCGGTTAAAGTGACTGATTATTCACATCAACTTCAAGAGCAGCGAGCCAGTTTTGTAACCTTGAAAAAAGATGGGCAGCTTAGAGGGTGTATCGGCATGCTCGAAGCTGTTCGACCCGTTGTGGAAGATGTTTCTGAAAATGCATTTTCAGCTGCATTTCGAGATTCACGCTTTGCTCCTGTTACCGCAGATGAAATTGATATGATGGATTTTCACATCTCGATACTGAGCGCGCCGCAACCAATTGAATTTTCATCAGAGCAGGACTTGCTAAAGAAGATAAGACCAAATATTGATGGGTTAATTCTGGTTGATGGCAATCGCAGAGGAACATTTTTGCCAACCGTGTGGGAGTCACTCCCTGATCCAAAAAACTTTCTGCAACAGTTAAAATTGAAAGCAGGATTATCTAAAAATGAATGGTCCGAGAAAATAAGGATTCTACGCTATCAAACTGAATCGATTGGTACTGATTGTGAGTGATAGAACAGTCTGTTTTGTATATCAACATTGCGCGCACTCAAGCACACAATGTTGATCGTTAAGTTCCACAAGTTCAGGGTGTTGCAGTATTCAGATATGCTTACCGGATTGAAAAAGCAGACTCAATTGATTACCGAACAAAACAATTTTATATCCATATTATTTGCGGTCTTGATGCCTTTGCATGAAAATTGACGGCACAGAAAATGACTCATCGTTACAAGTTGTTCTGATATGCGCTCGTTCATCTCTGGATGGTAGCCTGGATCCTGAATATTCAGATGCACACGTAAATTTCCGGAAAATGATTTTTGCTGAATACCTTGGGCAACATAGGTACGAATGAGTTGTTGTAGATTCAGCATCATTTTTCCAAGATCTCTTGCAATCACATCAATCTCGATCCCGATGCCCTTCTCCTCAGCATATGTTTTTGCAGTGTGAATCAATCGTCCGTCATTTTCTACTGGTGGTGATGACGATTGTTTTGCACTTTCTATGATTTTATCCATACCATCAACATATCCTGCTATTGCACCGCTACGGATAATCCAGACATTTGGTGAAATGTGTACATGCTTCTTATCAAAGTATCGTGAAACAGCAAATTGGGCGAACATCAACCGATCTGATTCTGGCTGATTTTCACTCACCAATTTGGTAATGTACAACTCACCACGTATGGGTGCAATTGCCATTAATAAATCAGCATCCAACTGTTTATGTGCTTGATTAAGTAGTGTCTGACTTAGAATTGCTTCACTGCAGTAATAGTCGCCACTCAAAACTAATCCGGAAATATGACCAATGTTTTTTTCGCCACTATCGAAATCCAGGGTTTTCCATTCAGCTTGATGGAGCAGCCGGTTTTCAAGATTTTGCATGGCCTTGTCATGAATCTGTTCGATACTAAGGGATTCGTGAACAGATTCTGAGGATATAAAATCAACTATTTCAGGTTTGTCAATCGCATATGCAATCACCGGATTGGCTTGTGATTGCCCATCATGCCTGTAAAGTTCTCTTGTTAATGAATCTGCATTAGTAGATGTTGCCCAGTCGGATGCTTTTAAAGCAGGAAACAATGTATCCGGTAAATCTTTGCTTGATGAATAATAGGCATGACCGTTTTTT
>DRLZ01000295.1 GCA_011322755.1 Crenotrichaceae bacterium | reverse complement strand
ATTGCGACTCAGCGAACTGGCAGATCTGGATCTAAATGATCTCGATGTAAAAGAAAAAACTGTCTTGATACGACACGGCAAAGGCAAAAAATCACGCGTTGTTCCGGTCGGTCGCTATGCATTAATCGCTTTACAAAACTGGTTTGGCATTCGTCACCAGTTTACGACTGATCCTGGGCTTGGGGAAAACCCTGCGATTTTTCTCAGCAGCCAGGGAAAGCGTTTGTCTGTACGCAGCATTCAGCAACGCATTAAACACTGGTGCAAGCAACACGGCTTTAATCAGATGATTCATCCGCACATGTTGCGACACTCGTTTGCCACGCATATGCTGGAATCCAGCGGCGATTTACGCGCAGTTCAGGAACTACTGGGTCACAGCAATATAAACACCACCCAGATCTACACGCATCTTGATTTTCAACATCTTGCCGAAGTGTATGACCAGGCACATCCGCATGCAAAAAAAAATAAATAAAACCTGGGTAGAATTTAACTGTTAAAAACAGTTCTCTTTAGCGTATTCGAAGAGCCGCCGGATCTGCTCCGCGATTGCTGACGATCTGACCAAACAAGACATCACCAAGTTGAAGAATATCTACATTTTCATTGACATGAAAATGCTCTGTATCGTTTGACTGTTCCTCTTCCAGTCTGATGCGGCTGTTCGCTATCGATTTCCCATTATGATTTATTGAAATTCGGGATAATTGAAAACCCGGAGATAGATTTTCTGTTGCAGAATCAATATTGAGTGTCCCGCGATTGTCCGGGTGATAGATGGCAAGAAAACCAACACGTTCTGAAACCAGCTGACCTTGATTGCTTTCCTGTTGAAACAACGCGGCTTTAAAGTGGTCAGGCGTTATATTCCTGGCGCGCGGGGTGACAGCTGTATCGCTGTTTGCTGTCTGCACAGTCAAAAACAGCTTTGGTTGTGACGGAAAATCAGCAGAAAAATCCATTGACTGCCATTGAGTTGTTGTTATATCAAAGGTGCCGATTTCCATGATTGTGCCATCGTCCAGATTATACACTCCGGGAGTGATGGCCAGGATCGATATGTGTTCTAAAACATGAAACCCATCAAGATATTCATATTCCTTAAAGCGGACATCAATTTGATTGGCGCCAGAATTGTTGATTTGCACAACGCCAGGCTGAGCCCCATGAGTGGTTGGTATACTGGTAATCACGATAATTGGAGAAAAACCTGAATTTCCGCTTCGGGAAGGAATTTCAATGCTCTTCCATTGATGATTAATCGCGGTTGACGTCGAAAAAATCAATGCCTGTTCTGAAGGAGAAGCGACCTCCACGTCAGGCGGATTGACTCGATCAAGAATACCTTTAAAATCTGACTCGATTTTCCAGCCAGGATTGTCTGTGAGACCAGAGCGTTGATAAGCGCCGATATCAGCAGGTAACTGACGGGATTGGTTATTAAAATCATTCGCAACTGCAAACCCGGGATCAGCGCTGACAATCATCGGTGATTGCGCAGTTGGCCAGAAATCATGATCTGGCGCATTTTTAAAATCCAGTTCAGCTGAACGTGCATCAATAAATCGGTTGGCATTTGTTAATCGTGTTGTATCTGAAACCGAGCCAAGTGTGACGTTAGTCGATACAGTATTGCTCGCACTGTTACTATCGATTGCTACTTTTCGCGGAGAATAAACAGCATTGTTTGCGAAAACCATATCAGTTGCATCTTCCCAGCGAAGTAGCGCGCCAACATCATTGTTATACACAGTGTTATGGATAAAACTGGTATTTTCTACGACAGCGACAATCGGGTGGTGAAATGAAATTAAGCCAGTGTCATTATCAAACAGAATATTGTTGCGAACCACTGCATCCGAGATTGCGGCAATTCCCTCCAGACTATTCCAGACCACATTCCCTTCAACCAGATTAGTTGTGCCGCCGCCATACACAAAGATGCCCGGAAACGGCCTGTTATAGATCACATTGTCGCGAATCACGATATTCTCTGAATTCAACTTTATTTCAATCCCGTCGCCCTGGGTTGTACCTGGCAAGGTATCGTGAATCAGGTTATGCTCAATCACAGAATCACGGAGTGCGCAATCACCTTGATGACAGCCAATGTACATTCCTTCGCCAGTGCCCTGATTGGCTCCGGTGTTATAAATATGATTATCGCGGATCGTAAAATGATCTGAATCACTCTTGGTATTGATACCAACATCGATATCGTGAATCAGTAAATCCTGTAATACAACATCATGCGACGATGGCCCATCGACTCGAATGGCATCGCCGCCATTGCCACTGATCTCCAGACCTTGAATTGTCAGATACGATGCCCCTTCAATATTGATTGTATTCTGGATGACTGTATTGGCTGGTCTGGTGATGAGCGGTCTTGCTTCTCCGCTCGCAGCTTTAATAATAACCGGTTGTTGTGCCGTACCCTGGGCAGAGATGCTGATTCGGCCAACACCAGAATAAGTCCCGGAATGAATGACTAAAACATCTCCGGGTTGCAACGACTCCACTGCATTTTCAAAGCTGTCACCAGGCCTGAGATCAATGCGCTGACCAGCAAGCACTGGATTACTGACTGAAGACAACAGCCATACGGTAAAAAAAAGCAAGCCGGTTAGAATGCCACGAGCTTGGTTAAGCCAATATTGTGTTTTATTCATAAACGATCTCTCTTGTTCTACCAGACACAGATACAAAACGAGCAGGATGCTCAAAATTACAGTGATCCGGAACTATCGAAGTAAGATAAACGGCTACTTACTAACCCTGGCAGTGACTCAAGGTGATTGCTGGGCAGATAACGATTCAATTCTGACTTCATCAAAAGCATTGCAATTAATATCCGATGCTGAGGTTACAGAGAGAATTGCCCGATTTGTGGTGAGTTCTTTTTCGCCACCAAAATTCAGATCAAATAATGTAAAGGCAACCTGTGTGTCCTCCAGAAAAAAATAATAGACTAGATTCACTGATTGATTGAATTTTTTTCGATTAATCAATTTAATCTCAATAAAACACTGTCCGTTTTCCTGAAACAAACGTTCAGTATCGATCTTGATACCGTCGACAGAGTGGTCGCCACGACTCGTGACCATCCCTTCTCCCAGCCCTTGTTGTGGGGGTGGAACTGGAATTCCGCCAGCATCCGAATAAAAAGGCGGTTCTGCAGCTGTCGCCGGATTGGTACATCGCGCACCACTATTATCAACCAGCTTGTTTAGCGGGATTACACCTGTTCCAAAGCCAGTTGATGAGTTAATTGTTGCAGTCGCTTCGTTACAAGACTGAAAATCAAACGTTACCAGACCCCAAATCGCTTTTTTAACATCGTTACTGTTAAATTTGTTACCAAAGCGTGTTCCTGTCGGGCGTTGAAAGGCAACAGAAACACTGGTTTCTCCGGGATTAAAAATCTGGGTACCGATGAGCCACATTTGCTGACGCTGTTTATCAAAGGTATACCAGGTCGCGGTAAATATTTTCTTGTTATTGCCTCCATCCGAGATCTGGAATGAGAAACCTTCACCATCGTGATGCGGGTTATACCAAAGACCTGCTGATCGCGCTGAAAGAATATGCGAATCAACCTGATCTGGTGAATTGGGTGCGGCTGTTGCCGATGTGCTTGCCAATACCCACAATAGCAAGCATTGTATGACTCGGGAAAAATAGATCATTGGATTATTCCAGTTACTGTTAGTATCGAAAGAAGTGCAATTTTAACTGATGTTTTAGTATCGGGATGTCGGCTTTCAACTGATGATAATCAGTGATTGCTTACCCGGCTGTGACTGCCTGAATATGATGAACGATTGGTTATGTTGACCACATACTCATAAAATAATTCACTCCCGCATGGTTTGCTTAAAACCCTGGCTGTGTTTTTACCATCCGATCAATCGTTCCATTGTGTAATCTTGTAATCACCAGCGATCAGTCTGGGTGCTGTTTTGGCAATGGTTTCAGCAGGAATTGCCCAGCCGACAGACGAATAAACAATGGTCTTGTCCTGTTTTTTTTCATCTTTATATTTATAGCTAATCGCAGAGTAAACCATGCCGATCAACTTACCTTCCAGATCAACCAATGGCCCGCCGGAGTCGCCTTCCAGAAAACCACCGTCTAGCTGGTGGACTGGTGTATCAAACAGCTTGTCTTTTCGATAGGCAGCGCTGACTGGTCGCCACTGCTGGGTCCATGCAAAACCCAGCGGATGTCCAAGTGAAAAAGCCAGTTCGCCTTGTTGAACCTGATGCGTGGCTAAAACAATTGGAGTGGGTAAATGCTTTGCGTCTACTTTAATTGCCGCCAGATCAGTT
>DRLZ01000294.1 GCA_011322755.1 Crenotrichaceae bacterium | reverse complement strand
CAACTGAGAATTACTTGCTGGACTTACGTCTGGCGCTATCTGAACCAAACACAGACGTGATTGTTGCTGATACGTTTATTATCACCACAATATCGCAGACCGAAGCGGTAAGCAGAACAGATTTGTAGCTTATCGTGATTTTTCTGACTGGCTCTGTTGGCAATTCTTTAGTTAAGTAGTTGCCCATGATGCCCTTTTATTAAGAAGGTATTTTAAATGAAAAAATTGTCATTAGGCAGCCTATTTTTGGCTATTGTTTCAGTGTCCTGGGTTGCTGAAATTGAGGCTTTTGATACTCTTAACCAGGGGATTGAACGTCAAAACCCAAGTAAAGACGATTTTATCAATCGCTTGAAACCATCACAAAAAAAACCAAGGACGCGAGGTCTGGCTCTGGTTCCTGGTAATGCTGCAACACAAAGTCATCAGAAACCTGCAGCTGTTGTGAATGATGACGCGTTGTCAGATGAAAGTATGGAAGCTGGCAGAGCTAATCCGCCAGCTTCCGCAGCGGTTTCAGCACCACAAATCAGCGTTAATCTGACTTTCGGGTTTAATTCTGCAAAATTAACAAATGCCACCAGGGCGACTCTGGATAATCTGGGCTCAGCGATGCAGGATCAGCAGCTCAAGCCATATCATTTCATGATCGAAGGGCATACAGATAGCATTGGAGGTGCTGCGTATAACTGGGAATTATCCTTGCGCAGAGCAGCTGCAGTAAAACGTTATTTAATTGAGAAGCATCAGGTTAATCCGGCGCGAATGAAAGTGGCAGGGAAAGGTGAAGCTGAGCCTGCCTATCCAGATAACCCGGAGGCGCCAGGAAATCGCAGGGTTGTTATTATCAACACAGGGGCTGATTAGCAAGCTGGCAAAATTGCAAACGTAAGTGTTGTATCGCTTGTAAAAAAGTTAATTTAGAATTGAAGCGAGTAGAGCGCCACTCAATAATACGATGAGTGTAATTGCAACAAGCCAACCTGAGCGTTTCCGGGGGCGTTTCAGTGGATCCAGTTGTTCAGTTGTGAAAGGGCTGCTTTGTAAAACAATCGTCGCTTCAGGATTCTGATCGAGTTGTTTGCGTATGGTTTTTGGTATCGCAGCTGGTTTGGTTTCTTCGGCGGGATCGGCATTGTTGTAATTTAACTCAAACCGAAACGGGATGGATGCGATGGATATTTGCTCGCCATGCCTCAGTATCGCTTGACGTGTTTCAATCTTGCCGACGAAAAGACCGTTTGTACTGCTCACATCCTCGATTACCCAGTTGCCGTCTTCAGGAAATATGCGTGCATGCTGACGTGATATACGCATATAGTCGATTATCACTGTATTGGTTTCTGCCCGGCCGATCGTTTGTTCAGTCTCGGTGAGTTCTATTTCCAGGTCTTCAAGACTGCTATCAAGTGAGGGATCTGTGCAGACAAGTCGTGCATGGGGTGGTTTCGTACTCGAGTGATTGTCTGTTCCATCAGTGATGCTGGTTTCCATGTTGTCTTGATTTTCCATGGTTAGTCGTCGCCATTGATAACGTTCATAAAGAAACTCATTATGACTGGCTGTGAATGAATGCCTTGAGTGGTGGACGTGAGTGAAATAAAGCACGAGGATGCACTCTTTCCCGGAAGGCACCCAGGTTGCCGGTCTCTCTTGTTTACTGCTCACCCGTTATATTGTGAATTGTAGGTCAAGTCAAGCGCGTTACTTCGATTAAGCATATTTGTTTTTGTTTATTACAAGTTGGGTTGTTAGAACGTGAGTCATCGTTTCGTAAGGAGAATTTTTTCAGCATTGTTGATTGCCTTTGCTGATAAGCCGTTATAGAATCCCAGAATAACAAAGGTGTTTGTTATTCTACGAATGATAAGAGCGCCAAATAATGGGGAGAACAAAAATGGCAAAGTGTTATCGCTGTGATGATTGGGCAAGTGTGTTCGCGTGTGTACTTTTGGCTATTTTGAGCAACACGGTGCTTGCTTCGCCACCTCTCCCGCCTTCGGGTGATGACATGCATTTAGGCGTAGCCACATGTGCTGGCAGTACCTGTCATGGGGCGATTGAGCCGTTTGCCAATTCTCCTGTATTACAAAACGAATTTATTACCTGGCAGCGCAAGGATAGTCATTCCGAGGCCTATAGCGTTCTGCTCAACGATCAATCGAAACGGATTGCCAGAAATCTGGGGTTGAAATCAGCACAGACAGCTAAGATCTGTCTGGATTGTCATGCTGATAATGTTCCAGATGGCAAGCGCGGTAAACGCTTTCAGATTTCTGACGGGGTTGGCTGTGAAACCTGTCATGGTGGTGCGGAGCGATATCTCGGGTCGCATGTGTCAGGGCAAGTGACGCATCAGAAAAATATCGAGGGTGGCTTATTCCCAACCGAAGATCCGCTTGAGCGGGCTCGGTTATGCTTGTCATGCCATCTGGGCAATGATGATAAATTTGCTACACACCGTATTATGGGTGCCGGGCATCCGCGTTTGAGCTTTGAGCTGGATACCTTTACAGCGATTCAGCCAGCACATTTTCTGGTTGATGATGACTATCAGGAACGTAAAGGCGCATGGTCAAATGTACAAACCTGGGCGATTGGTCAAACCTTGGCAACCCGCCAATACCTGCAACAATTATCCAGCAGCAAACGCATGGATAAAGGGCTGTTTCCCGAGCTGGCTTTTTTTGATTGTCACTCCTGCCATCATTCCATGAAACAGCAGCGTTGGGCATCCCGGGATTCAGTTGGTCTGGAGCCTGGCTCGATTCGTTTGAATGACGGTAATATTCTCATGGCACGCGAAGTCGCAAGCGTCGTGGATGCTGGTCTGGCGAAGCAAATCAGTCAGCAAATGCGAGCATTGCATCAAGCCAGTCAGCAGAGTAAATCAGCAATTCAGTCGCAGGCAAAAAAACTGCTGGGATTGAATCAGCAGCTGCTGGACAAGCTGGCTGGCTACAAGTTTGGCAAAAGTACAACATTAAAAGTTGCTAATAATGTCATCAAACACGGCATCGCTGGTCAATTTCTTGATTATTCCGGCGCGGAACAAAGCGTTATGGCGCTGGATGCCTTGTTTAATTCATTGAAGGCCCAGGGCGCAATCAATTACGCACCTGGCAGTCCCGTGAGCATGGGAATGGACAAGCTGTATAACGCACTGGGAGATGAAGATACCTATGTTCCCGAGCGTTATATCACGGCATTGAAATCACTGCGTAAAGCAATCTAGATCTCTCTCGACTGTTCAAGTCAGGTAGACGTCTGTGACAGAGCAATTCAAAATCGTCATTGTTGGCGCTGGCCCTGCCGGGCTTAGTGCTGCAGGTCGCGCCCATGAGCTTGATATTGCCTATGTTTTGCTTGAATCTGCGCCGCATCTCGCAAATACAATCTACGCCTATCAAAAAGGTAAGTATGTGATGGCCGAGCCATCTGTCTTACCGCTGCGCAGTCCTTATGAATTTGCGGCAGGTACACGCGAATCAATTCTGGAGAGCTGGCAGCAGCGCAGTGATCAGCTGGATTTGAATATTCGCTATCGTGCGGAAGTGACTGCAATTCAGGGGCAACAAGGTCAGTTTACTGTTAGCTTGCAGAATGGTGATCAAATTGCTGCTGAGAATGTTGTGTTATCCATGGGCATGCAAGGCAATTTACGCAAACTGGGCGCAGAAGGCGAAGATTTACCGTTTGTCCAGTATCAGCTGCAAGATCCTGATGAATTTGAAGATGAAACGATCGTTATTGTTGGCGCTGGTGATTCGGCAATCGAGAATGCGCTGGCGCTTGCCGGACAAAATAATGTGTATATCGTCAATCGTCGCGATGAATTCGCACGTGCCAAAGAGCGCAATGTTCAGCTGATTACCAAAGCTATTGAGGATGGCGTGATCGATTGCTTTTACAGTTCCAGCATTAACAGGGTGGAAGCTTTGGTGCAAGCCAGTAGCAACGGTGAGCAGGGGTTGCTGGTTTTAAATACTGCTGATGGCGAGGCGACACTGGAAGTGCATCGTATTATCGCCCGTCTGGGTGCGATTCCGCCGCGTAAGTTTCTCGAAGCCTGCGGAATTGAATTGCCCAGCGCTGATCCCTCTGCTGTGCCAGCAGTCGATCAGTATTATCAGTCCAATGTTGCTGGTTTGTATGTGATTGGTGAGCTTAGTGGCGCACCGTTGATCAAACCATCGATGAATCAGGGCTACGAAGTGATTCATGCGATCAATGGCGATCCAGTGGCACCGGTTGATGAGGAGTTGCTGTGGGATAAGCTCAATCAGCTGGTTGGAGTTAGCAATGTCAAGCAAGCGCTGGATTTGCTGCAGCAGGGAATTGCTTTTCTGGGCAGCCTCACACACATGCAAATGCGGGAATTCATGCTCGATAGCGAGTTGATTTTCCCATCTCCGGGTACAGTGATCTACCAGAAAAATGATTACAGCGACGAGTTTTACTCGTTGTTTTCAGGTGATGTTAGTCTTATCGCGAATATCGATGTGCCGGATCAAGCGATGAATTTACAGCCGGGCGAGTTCTTTGGCGAGTGGAGCCTGATTTCAGGACGGCGCAGGGCAGAAACAGTCACTGCCGGTAAAAACTGTGTGCTGTTGAAAACCAGTCGTCGGGCGATGCGTAAATTGATGTTGTCAGTACCTGACGTGCAACAGGAGATTGATCGAATCGCAGTACAGCGCACCTTGCAGCATTTTCTGGTGCCGGGAGTTCCGCCTGAAATGCTTGAGCCGTATGCTCAGCGTTCCAGTATCGAGCGTTTCAAACCGCATGATGTAATTGTGCATGCCGGAGATGCGCCGGATGTGTTTCGCCTGATTCGCTGTGGTTCAGCAATGGTCAAGCGTAATTTGTCTGGTAAGGATGTGGTTGTGTCGTTTTTGCCGGTTGGCAGTTTTATTGGTGAAGTTCCCTTGCTGAGCGAGAAGCCCAGTCGGGAGACAGTGCTAGCGACTGTGAATACAGAAACCATTCGTGTGGACAGAGACATCTTGATCGAATTGATGGATCAGTTTCCAGCGGTGCGAAGTCGCCTGGACATGTCAGTACAGGAAACCCTGCGTAAGGAAATCCAGTTTGCCAATCATCCGGAAGCTGGTGATCTGGTCGCATTCATGATGGATCAAGGCATTGGTGAAGGCACTGATGTTTTGATGATTGATGAAACTCTGTGCGTGCATTGCGATAATTGTGAAACAGCTTGTGCTGATACACACGGTGGTGTGTCACGGCTGGACAGAGAAGCTGGACCTTCATTTGCCTACTTACATATCCCAACTTCATGCCGGCATTGCGAGCATCCGCACTGTATGACAGATTGCCCACCAGATGCGATTCATCGAGCAACGAATGGCGAAGTCTATATTGAAGACAGTTGCATTGGCTGTGGTAATTGCCAGTCGAACTGCCCTTACGGGGTGATACAAATGGGCGTTGTGAAAGAAAACAAGACCAGTTTGTTTTCCTGGTTGCTCTTCGGCAAAGGCAATGCTCCGGGTTCGAAAGATGGTGATGCGAGTCAAAACGATAAGGCAAATGGCAGTGACAAGCTAGCGCAGGAGTCCGCTACGCCTAAAATCAAGAAAGCTGTGAAATGTGATATGTGTAAAGGATTGGTTGGGGGTGCAGCATGTGTGCGTGCCTGTCCAACTGGCGCTGCGATACGCCTTGCACCTGAGAAAATGGTTGATCTGTTGCGGGAGAGAAATCGTCGTGCCAGCTAAGTCTTTAATCCCGAGCCAGATGTCAGGCAGTCAAAGCATTGGTGTATGCCATGCATGAATCGTTTTTCAGATATCAGAACTTTTTTTGGCTCAAAGTCGCGATTGCTCTGAGTGCAGTTTCGATTGCTTTGTATGCATGGCATACACCGAGCGTTGTTGCCAATGGAGGAACCTGGTTGGGTTATACGCTCGGTACTGTCGCGGCTGTGTTAATTGTCTGGCTGGCGTGGTTTGGTGCACGCAAGCGAGATTACAGCTCCAGTTCCAGCAAGATTAGTGGTTGGCTCTCGGCGCATGTTTATCTGGGACTGGCTTTAATTGTCGTTGCTACATTGCACACTGGTTTCCAGTTTGGCTGGAATGTGCATACGCTTGCCTATGGATTGATGATTGTAGTGATTGTGAGCGGTATGTACGGGATTTATCTCTACGCAATGCTGCCAGGCAGACTGGCCAGCAATCGTCAAGGCATGACGCGCGAACAAATGCTCGATGAAATCCGAGATCTGGATGAGACGGCACTGGGTCTGGCTGATCAGATTGATTCACGTGTGCATGAAGTGATTTTGCGTTCAGTCGAGAAGCCGGGAGTGATGCTAAGTTTCTGGCAGCAGCTAACAGCTGGGAAACTGGGCAAGGATCCTCTGGATTCTGCCGAACGCTTTCTCAGAGGTTACCAAAACGATCTGGTTGATGCGACATTGTTTCTGGATGCCCAGC
Organism: Crenotrichaceae bacterium; assembly: GCA_011322755.1. Classification (GTDB taxonomy): domain Bacteria; phylum Pseudomonadota; class Gammaproteobacteria; order Methylococcales; family DRLZ01; genus DRLZ01. The sequence continues at coordinate 8,500 of DRLZ01000294.1, read as the reverse complement.
CACAGTCCGGAGCACAGGCGACGATGATGTATATCAGCAACGTCATGGCTGGTATGGAAGCTGAAAAAGTGGATAAATTGCGCGCGCTGATGGAGACCGTCGGGCGTAAGAAATCATTGCTAAAACGAACCCGTCGTGATGTACAGCTGAAAGCCTTGCTGCAGCTCTGGTTATTTTTTCATGTGCCGGTTTCAATGGCGTTACTGGCTGCCTTGTTGATTCATATTATTTCAGTTTTTCTGTACTGGTAAAGTCGGATGCGCGTTCAGATAATTACAATTAAAAGACGCAAGAAAGGCGGGGTTGTTCGTAAAACCAGCGAATATGCTGGTGATGTCGTCACCATTGGTCGCGGAACGGATGAAGCTGTTTTTATTCCTGATCTACGTGCTGCTTATCACCATGCTGAGATTCATCAAGGTAAACAAGGTGAATTTTTTGTTCAGTCACTCGCATTATCTGGTATCAGAATTAATGGCGTGTCCAGCGATCAAGGTGAATTTAATCTGACAGATCGCATCGCCATTGGTCACTGGGAAATACGTAGAGTTGCTTGTGAGGACAATCGCTATGATTTGACGCTGGAACTGGAACAAATCAGCAGTGATGCTGATCATGATGTGGCAGTTAAGCAGCAAATCAAGACGACCTTGGCAGCGGTTGGCCCTGACAAGCGGTGTTGGTCATGGATGCTGGTTGCTAGCGTGTTGGGGTTGTTTTTTATTTTGCCGCTGCTGGGCAAAGCGATTCCAGGACTGGGAAATGTATTAAAAAGTGTGCCGGGATTGCCGAGCGACAGTGTCTGGAATACAGGCGAATTATCACCGGCACATCATTTTTTTCGTGAAGACTGTAGCACTTGTCATCAAAGCGCTTTTATCAGGGTTGAGGATCAAGCCTGTATTGATTGTCACCAGAATACTCATGCACATGCTGATCTCAAGTTTGATGCTGTTGATGAATTAAATGCCGCGCGCTGTGCCAGTTGCCATGAAGAACATAATGGTTCAATTGGTCTGGTGATGAGACATGACAGTTTTTGTGTCGATTGTCATCGTCACCTCAAACAGTTGACAAACGATGAAACCAAGCTTTTGAATGCCAGTGATTTTGGTTCGGATCACCCTGAGTTCCGGGTTTCAATTCCACATCTGAAAAACGACCAAGTTGTTCTTAAAAGAGTCAGTCTGGAACACAAAGATCAGCTCAAGGAAGAACTGTCGATTTACAATTCCCATAAGGCGCATTTAAAGCCTGAAGGCGTGCATCAACGCTTTGATCCAGATCGTGACAAGCTTGATCGAGACAAAAGCGAATTACCCGTAGCACAGGATCAATCGTCAGACCGGGTTATCATGGACTGTGCTGATTGCCATACTTTTGACCGTGGACGCGTGGCGACTAAACAAATCAATTTTCAGCAACACTGCAATGCATGTCATCGTCTGGATTTTGAACCCGGTGACGAGCAGCAAGAATTACCACATGGCGATGTTGGCAAGGTTTTGTATTATCTGCAGCAGTTTTATCAGAACAAGGCATTAAAAGGTCTGGTCGAGGATTCACGGGCACCGCTTGTGGTGCGTACCCGGCGCCGTCCCGGTCAGCGCCTGAGTGAACCTGAGCGATTAGAGGCATTAGCGTGGGCTGAGCGTAAAACCCGTGATGTGGCGATGGAAGTGTTTATGTTCCGGGTATGCAAAACCTGCCATGATGTGCAGTATGCCAGTAATGGCAAACCGCCGTGGACGATTCCGCCTGTGAGACTTCCTGAACACTGGATGCCGCTGGCGCATTTTTCTCATCAAAAACATGTCACAGTTGCTTGCGAAGATTGTCATCAAAATGTCGATGAATCTGAGGATGGTGCAGATATCTTGTTACCATCAATTAAAGTCTGTCAGGACTGTCATGCTGGCGAGGATGATCGTCGTCGGTTAGCATCCAATTGTGTTGATTGTCATGGTTTTCATGTTGGTGAACAGTTACTTGGTGAGCAGCAACAGCTAAAACAGCAAACTCCACCAGAAGTGAAACAGACTGGCACCGTGAGCAAGATTGACGGTGCAGACAATGCTTTAAACAATCCAGCAAGTCTGGAGGGAAGTGAATAATGATGACTCAAGTACAGGAATGTCAGCCCAGGGCCAGGTTAACAAATAAGCTGCATTCATCAGCCACAAACACGTGTTGGCTGATCGTTGTCCTGTTTTGCTGTGTTTTTTTCATCACCGGCTTGCAGGCTGCTAGTTCGCAACCGGAAACAGGCTTATGGTGGAATCCAGCCAAACCGGGTCGTGGTTATACGCTGGATACAATTAACGGTAATCTGGTTGTGATTGTCTACGCTTACGACAGAACTGGAAAACCTGAGTGGACGATGGCATCAGGCGAGTTGACAGGTTCGATTTGGTCACAACAACTCCAGCGATATACGTTTAATTCAGGTGAAAACGCGATTACCAGTCAGCCTGTCGGTACAGCATCACTCAATTTTTTGGACGCCACACACGCAATACTGAGCTGGACAATGGGTTCAAACAGTGGCACTGAATCAATTGAACTGTTTTCAGATAAAACCTCATTGGTTCCGCAACAAGCTGGCGGTTTATGGTATTCGCCATCACATATTGGATCGGGTTTTACTTTTTTTAACAAAGCCGGAAAATTTGGAGCCGTTCATTATTTCTACGATGATTCTGGTCAGCCTGTCTGGTCGCTGGGGGTGAAACAACCTGCAGAAGAATCAGATTCCAGACAAACAATTACCATGGATGTCTTTACTGGCGGCGCATGTCTGGCGTGTCCTCAGCAAATACCACAGCCAACAGAAGTCGGTGTTTTGGATATTCTGCTAAACAGCGCGATTCATGGGGTTGGAATAACGCATTATTCGCTTCAGACGCCTCTCCGGCTGAGTCAAAATAATACATTTCAACCATTGCTGCGCTTATCCAGCGAGCAGTTGGCTCAGGAACTGGCGGCTGGCGCTGAACCAGACTTTGTACAAGCCAATTCACTCACGGTAAAAGATGTTCAAACAATCATTGCCCAGGCTGTATCAGAAGCAAAAGCACGCGGTTCACGGGCGACAATCGCTGTTGTTGACCGGGTTGGAAATGTGCTGGCGGTATTTCGCATGAATGGCGCCAATACAACAGTCAAGATTTCAACCGAACGCAATCCACTGGTCACAACCGGTCTGGAAGGTATCGAGCTTGCTAATCTGGACGGTTTGGCAGCGATTGCCAAAGCTGTTACAGGCGCTTATCTGTCATCGGCTGGCAATGCGTTTACTACGCGCACAGCGAATCAAATTATTCAGGAAAATTTTAATCCACTGGAAAAAGGTCAACCTGGTGGGCCGTTATTCGGCGTGCAATTCAGTCAATTACCTTGCTCTGACTTGAGTTCGCGTTTTGGCTCAGATGGGTTGGTTGGTCCAAAACGCTCACCATTAGGGCTTTCAGCTGATCCAGGCGGGTTGCCTTTGTACAAAAATGGTGTACTGGTCGGTGGTGTTGGTGCGATCGCGGATGGCTTGTATGGAATTGATCGCAATATTCTCGATATCGATACCGATAAGGATGAGTTAATTACTCTGGCCGCAACATCTGGTTTTCAACCGCGCTCTGATCGTCAGGCAGACCGTATCACAGTCGAAGGCAAATTATTCCGTTTTGTCGATAAAGGCTTCAAGGCATTGGCGTCCAACCCTGCCAATCGTCCTGCGTTTAATACGCTTCCAGGCAAGTTGATTGCTGTTCGTGGATATACCATGCCTTCCTTGAATGACGTGGTGAATATTATTCCGGGCACAGTGTTTGGTCTACCAGCTTCGGGTTTTCGTGTTGACGCTGAGAATTTTCCGGATCAACAGGCGGTTGTACTGGTTGATGCCTTTAATCAACCGCGCTATGCGCCCAGAGCAGGGCAAAATCTGGGTGCAGGCGAGGTGCGCCAGATTCTGTCCAGCGCTCTGGATGTTGCCGAACAAGCGCGAGCACAGATACGTCGCCCTTTAAATACAGCTGCAAGAGTTACTGTTTCAGTCGTTGATGTGAACGGGGATGTCCTCGGAGTTGCACGCTCAGATGACGCGCCAATATTTGGCACAGATGTTTCTCTGCAAAAAGCCAGAACCGCGGCTTTTTTCTCAAGCGCGGACGCTGGTTCAGCGTTACTCGCTGCAAGCGATGCGATTTATCTGGGTTCTGGAACCACGAGCTCTGTTGCCGGTTATGTGGACGCAGTCAGAAACTTTATTGATGATCCTGATGCCTTGACAGGCCAGATCGCCTTTAGTGATCGGGCTGGCGGTAATCTGTCGCGACCGTTTTATCCGGATGGTTTGAATCGAAAACAGCATGGGCCGTTCAGCAAATCATTTGATGAATGGAGCCCGTTTTCAACCGGCTTGCAACTTGATTTAATCGTGAATGGCGTTTTGTCCCACGTGGTTTTTGCGTTGGGCCTGGTAAATGATGATATTGGACCAAGTTGCACGAATGTCCCGACTGCAAGTTTGAACACTTTAGCCACTGTAGCGAATATTCCGGCAACAGATTTGACCATCGGTACACCAGTTTCAGCATTAGCCAATGGAATCCAGATATTCCCGGGCAGTGTGCCGATATACAAGGGTAATCAGCTGGTTGGCGGAGTTGGTGTTTCAGGTGACGGTGTTGATCAGGATGATCTGGTAGCCTTTCTTGGCTTGCACAATGCTGGGGTTATTCTGGGTAGTTTAGGTAATGCTCCAAAGGCAATACGCGCAGATCAACTCTTGCCAAAAGGGGTGCGGTTGCGGTTTGTCCAGTGTCCGATTGCACCGTACCGGAATCGGGATAGCCAGAATATCTGCGAAGGAAAATAAGGTGATGACAATGAAAGTGAAATGGCTGGTCACAATTGCTCTTTACCTGGTTTGCCAGATCGGATTGGCGGAACCGGACACGGTGTCAGAACAGGCGATAGTCATTGCCGATAATCAACTTGATGCATCAACCAGCAGACTTCGCCGCAGTCGACCCGGTGGCAAAAAACGTCCGACTCGCGAAACAGTCGAACAAAGCACGGGTAATTCTCAATCAAAACCATTACAGGCCACTGTACTGGAAAAAAATATTCGCAAAAAATCACAAAAACACTATCGGGCATCGAAACCTGTAGTGCGAAGGCAACGCCCGGGTAACAAAGCTCGCCGATCAGCTTCTCGTGTAAAGGAGACACAGGTTTCTGAAGCAAACAGACCGGTAAGTGGAGACAGTCTTTCAAGACAGCGACCTGGCAAGGTCTTGCGTGCTCAAACCTTGCCTGAACAACGTGATCCAAATCAGGCAGGTGGTCTGGCGCGTATTTTTCCTCCACCAAGACGACGGATTCTTGATGACAGCTTTTTACCTGTACAAGATCGCTGGCGTTTAGGGTTGGCAATTGGTCAGCCAGAAAGCCTGATGGATCCATACCATCGTAATGTGTTGAAAGCAGATCGACCCATCTTTGGAGATGATGTTTTTCTCAGCTTTAGCGTGATTTCGGACAGTGTTGGCGAGTACCGTCAGTTACCAACTCCGGTTGGTCCGCAAGCCAGCCGTCGTGCCGGTTCTCTTGATGTTCAGGGAAGACGGCACCAAGGCTTGTTTAGCCAGACATTATTTATGCCAATCTCGATATACAAAGGCGATACAGTATTTCGTCCACCGGATGTCGAGTTCCGTATTACTCCGGCAATTACTTATAACTATGCCGATGTTCAGGAAAAACGTGCGTTGGTGATTGATCCGGGTAATTCATCCAATCGTCACGATAAACATTTTGCCTTGCAGGAATTGTTTCTGGATGTGCATTTGCGCAATGTTTCCGATCGTTATGATTTTGACAGTCTGCGTGTTGGCATTCAGCCCATCACCAACGATTTCCGAGGCTTTTTATTCATCGATAATCAGCTTGGTGTACGTCTGTTCGGAACTCGCGATAATAACCTCTGGCAATATAATCTGGCGTGGTTTCGCAGAATCGAGAAAGACACCAATAGCGGCCTCAACGATATCCGTAAAGAGTTGCGTGATGACCATGTCTTCCTTGCCAATCTGTATCGGCAGGATTTTCCGGTGCGCGGGTTTACTTCACAAATATCAGCTGTTTATAATCGCAATCGTGAAGGCAATGACAAGCGACTGTTTGACAAGAACGGATTTTTGGCGCGACCGGCCTCGCTGGGTACAGAGCGCCCTCGAAGCTATGATGCTTACTATGTCGGCTATAACGGGGACGGTCATATTGGTCGCACTAATTTAACTGTTTCGGCTTATTATCTGTTTGGACGTGAATCACGCGGCACGTTTACCAATGAAGATACCGATATTCGAGCTTTTTTTACTGCGGGAGAAGTGTCCTGGGATTTCGACTGGGTGCGACTGAGAATTTCCGGCCTATGGGCATCGGGTGACAAGAACCCGTTTGATAAACGAGCTGAAGGATTCGATGCAATTGTTGAAAACCCACTCATTGCAGGTGCAGATACCAATTTCTGGATTCGACAGTCGATTCCGCTAATCGGCGGTGGTGGGGTCGCATTATCCGGTCGTAACGGTGTGTTAAATTCGTTGCGTTCATCCAAAGACCAGGGGCAATCCAATTTTGCAAATCCGGGCATTATTCTCGGTGGTATCGGCGCTGATTTCGACATCTTGCCCGAATTAAGGGTTTCAACAAACGTCAATCACATGTTTTTTGATGAAACAGCAGTACTGAAAGTTGCTCGCAATCAAGGTTCGATCAGTCGTGATATTGGCTGGGATTTGTCGGTTTCTTCGATTTATCGACCATTCCAGTCACAAAATATTGTGTTCAGGCTGTCAGGCGCAATGTTGATCCCGGGTGAGGGTATCAGGGAGTTATACGATGACAAGATTTTATACTCAGTGCTGGGAAATCTGATTTTGACATATTGATAATGATGAACACGACTCGGAATGCTAGGAGGCTCTCTATTCTCGGGCAGCCTCTTGGAACACAGCGACATGCCACGCAGGTACATAACAATGAAACAGAATAATCGTTTTGCGAGACGTAACAGGCGCGGATTGCCTCAACTAATGGTATTGATATTCAGTTGTATCAGTCTTGTTGCATTGTCTGTAAATGCAGGGAATGATGCTGGTATCAGAGCTGAGAATCCAGCGTCAGCACATCAGGCGCCACGTTTTCAAAGTTTGGAGGACGCCCAGAAAAAATCCAAAGGCTGTCAGTCTTGTCATACAGAAGTTGATTCGATTTCCATGCACGAGTCAGAAGCTGTTTTTCTGGGCTGTGTTGATTGTCACGGTGGCAATGCTGAGATTTCTGTTTCACAGGCGACAGCATCTGACAGTGAAGATTATCAGCGTGCATTAAAACAAGCGCATGTCTTGCCGTTGCACCCAGAGCAGTGGAACTGGCCATCCAGCGCCAATCCGGAAAGTTCATATACCTTGTTGAATCAGGAATCAGTTGATTTTGTGCGTTTTGTCAATCCCAGCGATTACCGGGTTGCTCGAGATGCTTGCGGCGCTTGTCATTTGCCGATTGTGCAAGCAGCAGAACGTAGTTTGATGGCAACCGGCGCCATGCTTTGGGGTGGCGCTGCCTATAATAATGGTATTGTGCCATTCAAACGTTATTTGCTGGGAGAAGCCTATGCGCCGAATGGTGATGCTGCGGGGCTTAAAAATCCGGTTGAACCCGATGAGGCGATGCTGGCAAAAGGTGTGTTGCCGAGTTTGATTGCGTTACCACGCTGGGAAAATCTTGAGCCAGGCGATATTTTTCGTATTTTCGAGCGAGGCGGGCGCAATATCGGTAATTTGTTTCCGGAAACAGGTTTACCGAATTCAATCCCGGCAATCCAGCGTTTGGAAGAACCCGGGCGACCTGATTTTCGACAATCCAATCGCGGGCCGGGTACCGGAGCACGGATTGCTGTTCCAGTGATAAATATTACCAAAACCCGTTTGAATGATCCGTTTACCTGGTTTTTAGGTACCAATGACCAGCCAGGTGATTACCGTTCGTCCGGTTGTGCGGCCTGTCATGTTGTGTATTCCAATGACAAGGATCCAAAACATTCAGGTCCTTACGCAAAATTTGGGCATGACGGCACGAGCCAGAGTAAAGATCCGACTATTGCAAAAAATGAGTCAGGACATCCGTTGGCGCATTCATTTACCCGGGCGATTCCCACCAGTCAATGCATGATTTGCCACATGCATCAGCCCAATGTGTTTGTAAACAGCTATATGGGTTATACAATGTGGGATTATGAGTCTGACGCACCGTTTATGTGGCCGGAAAAACAGCGATATCGCAGCCATTATGACGTTAGAGCGGGAGCGCATCCTGACCCGGAACAAATTCTTGGTCATGCAAAAGTACGCGAAATCAATAAGCGCAACCCTGAAGAAGCTGCAATTCGCGGCAAGTGGAGTGATCCGGAATTTCTGGATAAAGTCAGTGAATT
>DRLZ01000293.1 GCA_011322755.1 Crenotrichaceae bacterium | reverse complement strand
TCAACAATAAAGCGTTTCATGGTTCACCTGCTGGGTGAGTGGGTTTCAGTAACCATTTTACCAAAATAGCTTATATTAATCAGTATATTATACGTTTTTTAGCAGATGGTTTCTCTTTGATGTCACGGATTCACGTATTACTAACCAATGATAAATCAAGATGGCTATATGAAATCTAGAGATATACAGTAATGGTAGATACATATTCAGTCTATTATGGGCAGGAGGGATGCCTGATCCCATAAAAATTTTGTTAATATTGCAGATTTGAACTAAACTACAGATAACTCCTGATTTTATGAGCAGATTTTTTGCGACTGAGAATCGTTGATCTCTCAAACCTATAATTTCATTACCGGAAATGAAACAGAAACTTCAGCTACGTATTGGACAACAGCTTAACCTGACACCACAGTTACAGCAGGCAATCCGTTTGCTTCAGTTGTCGACTGTTGATCTCCAGCAGGAAATACAAGACGCTCTTGATTCAAATATGATGCTTGAGCTTTCTGAAGATGAACGTGATACAGATCTTGATTTTAGCGCAGCTGACATTCTGAGTAATGTATCTGAAGAGCAGGAAGAGTTACCCGCAGAACTAGAGAACACTATTCCTGACGATTTGCCAGTGGATGCCAGCTGGGATTCTGTCTACCCAGATTCTGGTAACAATCATTCTTCATCTGGTGCTGACTATCAGGAAATCGATTTTCAGCGAAGTGAAACTCTTTCATTACGAGATCACTTATTGTGGCAATTGGAGTTTCTGCATCTTTCTGAGCGAGATCGTGCAATCGCTACAGCGATTATTTACACGGTTAATGACGATGGTTACCTTGGACTGTCAGTCGAAGAGATCTATAAAGGCTTACAAGGGCAGATTGATGAGCTAGAACGTGATGAGATCAATGCTGCATTGTGTGGTATTCAAAGCTTTGATCCTCCAGGAGTTGGTGCCCGGAACTTGTCTGATTGTTTGCGCCTTCAGCTTGAACAACTTCCACTGACTATTCCTTGGCGAAATGAGGCGCTTCAACTTGTAAAAGGTGGTTTGGATTATCTTGCAGCTAATAAAGCAACAAGCTTGCAACGGATGCTTGGTGTGTCGAAAGTACAGTTGACGGAGGTTATCTCACTTGTACGCAGCCTCAATCCAACACCAAGCAGTGTGATTGTTAGTCAAGAGCCTGAATATGTCGTGCCTGATGTTATTGTCTACAAATCTGGTGATCAATGGACGGCTCGCCTTAATTCCAGCTTGGCACCGAGCCTGCGCATCAACTCCACATATTCGAATATGATCGGGAATGCTCAGGGTAGCCGTGAAGATCGAACATCAATGCGGACTCATCTACAGGAAGCACGCTGGTTCATTAAAAGCCTGGAAAACAGGAACGACACGATATTGAAAGTTGCACGATCAGTTATTGCAAAGCAGCAAGCATTTTTTGAAAAAGGTCCAAAGTATATGAAGCCGCTCATTTTGCGAACAATAGCAGATGAGATTGGAATGCACGAGTCAACAATTTCAAGAGTCACAACAAATAAGTATATGGACAGTCCAAACGGTATTTTTGAGTTTAAATACTTTTTTTCAAGCCATGTTGCAATGGATGATGGTGCAGAGTGCTCCTCAACAGCAATAAAAGCTTTTATTAAAGAGTTAATTGCTCAGGAAGATCCAGCCAAGCCTTTGAGTGACAGTAAGCTTGCAGAGCTGCTTAAGCAGCGCAATATAATTGTTGCGCGCAGAACCATTGCTAAGTACCGAGAAATGATGGGAATACTTCCATCTGGCAAGCGTAAACGAGTTATTTAGCTCAAAAAAGTGCAACAAAAGTCTATTCTTGTTGGTTCAGAAATTGGTGCGTTCTATGGTATCGACTTTGCTGGCGATTTCTTTGTTGCTAACCGGGATAATGCCGTGTTTTACTCTATAGCTAGCAACTATTCTTTACTAATAAATGCAGTTAAATCATGGATTGAAGTTGAGCTGAATCAGGCTGTTTTTATAAGTTGAAAGAAAATTGAAAAATAAACGAAATCGTTGTTAAACCCGCACAATACAGGAGGAGTGTATGCAAATTAGTGTTACAGGTCGTCACATGGATATCACTGATGCGATTCGTAGTTATGTTGAATCAAAATTTGCAAAGTTAGAACGTCATTTTGACCACCTTACCGACATTCACGTTATTCTGGAGCCTGAAAAAGTAAACAAGAAAGCTGAATCAACAGTGTTTGTCAGCGGGGCAAAACTATTTGCAGAAAATTTGCATGAAGATATGTATGCTGCAATTGATGGTCTTGTCGATAAACTGGATCGTCAACTGGTGAGACATAAAGAAAAGCTAAAAGACCACCATCGATAACTGACGAGGCTTTCCATGTCTGGGCGCTGTTAATCTAAGGGAGCGCGCTTGGGTATCTCTAGTCTTACACAGTTGAATGTTCTCAGTGCTGTCATTGCGAGGTTAAAAGCAAGTCTAAACACTGAGACCCCACAAAAACTGGTTGTTTTCCAGAAGAGATCAAATTTGGGCAACGACTCTGATGAGGGAATCAGAGTCGTTGCCTGTTTAATGCCTGCCTGCAAGTCGGTTGGTGTATCATAGGTGACTCATTCGTGAGTGGATTCATCAATGCGATTATTTCTTCTGTGTCTGATCTTTTGTTATGAAACTTATCATTGTTAGTGGCTTGTCAGGTTCAGGCAAGAGTATTGCGCTGAGCACGCTGGAAGATAGTGGCTATTACTGCATTGATAATCTGCCACTTTTTTTGCTCGAGGACTTCCTTGCCGAAGCAGTACACCGACAAAACGTATACCAGAAAGTCGCAATTAGTATCGATAGTCGTAATCAAACGAATACTGTCCAGCAGTTCCCGGTTTTACTGAAACACGTCAGCGATCTAAAAATTGATTGCAGGACGTTATTTTTGCAAGCAGATCAACTTGTTCTTATCAACAGGTTTCGTGAGACACGGCGCAAACATCCCTTATCAACTGAAACCGTTTCATTAAGCGATGCCATTGAGGAAGAGCAGCTTTTAATGGAACCGATTGTGGGTTATGCCGATATTGTGATTGATTCAACCCATATGAACATTCACCAAATCAGGCAAGCAATCCGGAATAAAATAGAAAATAAAATTGCTCACGTATGTACTGTTAAGCTGGAATCATTTGGTTTCAAATTCGGTTTGCCTGCGGATGCAGATTTAGTGTTTGATGCGCGTTGTCTTCCCAACCCTTACTGGCAAGCGAATTTACGGGAAAAAACGGGTAAAGATCCAGAAGTAAAGCGTTTTCTGGATGCATCTGTTGAAGTACAGCAGATAGTAACGGATATCTATAATCTATTAAAACACTGGTTGCCGTTGTTTGAAAAAGAGAATCGTAGCTATCTTAATGTTGCTGTCGGTTGCACTGGTGGGCAGCACCGGTCGGTGTATCTTACTGAAAAGGTTTCAGATTTATTGCTGAAGGATTCGCGCGATTGTATGCTGCGTCATCGTGAATTATCGAAACAATAGGCGGCATTAATAGTAGCGACCAGACCTCATTTCTTGAATAATCGATCAAATCTCAGTCCAGGTTTGAATGGCTCCGGATGAGGTCGGTACTTGTGCGCTTGAAGAGATGGTTATTTCGCTTTGTTGAGTGCAGGATTTCTGTAAGTATACTTACGCTTCGCATTTTTCGGCACAGAACGGCTTTCAGCTCTAGACCCTGATGATTTCTTCTGATCAGTGTGCTTGTATTCTCCCGATCGTTTACTTTCCTTATGCTTTCGATTGTGTTTATTCGTGCGTGCTCGGCTGTGTGAGCGCTCTGATTTACTTTTATGACTATGGCGTGGTTTATTGTGCTCCTGTTTGTGGTGCTTGAGCAGAAAAGATTTATCACCTTGAGCCATTAAAGCCAGTGCTGCCGCGATATCTTCAATTGCGACATCGTGCTCGGTTTGATATTGACCAAGCAGTCTGATATAGATATCCAGGTCTTCATTTGTTAATGTCTTGGTGATTTTGTCCTTGAATCGAGTGATTCGCTTATTGTTGATTTGCTCGACAGATGGAAGCTGCATGGCTTCTATTTTGTGCCGGGTCGAGCGTTCAATTGTGCGCAACATACGTTGTTCACGCGGTGCAACAAACAGGATCGCGTCACCACTGCGACCAGCTCGACCAGTTCGACCAATACGATGAACATAACTTTCGCTGTCATGAGGAATGTCGTAATTAATGACATGACTGATGCGTTGAACATCCAGACCGCGAGCGGCAACATCAGTAGCGACCAGAATATCAAGTTTCTTGTTCTTGAGTTGTTCGATTGTTCTTTCGCGTTGTTTTTGCGGAATATCACCATTCAAGGCGGCAACAGCATACCCACGAGCATTTAACTTTTCAGCGAGCTCGAGAGTAACAGTCTTGGTGCGGACAAAAATAATGATGGCATCAAACGTTTCTGCCTCGAGTATTCTGGTCAGTGCATCAAGTTTGTGTAGACCGCTAACAATCCAGTAGCGTTGGCGTATTGTACTCGCAGTCGTCGTTTTCACCTTGATTGCGATTTCTTTCGGGTTGTTTAGAAAACGTTTTGCAATACGATGAATGGCAGGCGGCATTGTTGCCGAGAATAAGGCAATTTGACGCTGATCGGGTATTTGTTCGAGTACCCATTCAACATCGTCGATAAACCCCATGCGCAGCATTTCATCTGCTTCATCCAGAACCAGAGTCTTGAGGCCTTTCAGATCAAGTGTGCCTTTGCGCATATGATCCATGACTCTGCCAGGAGTGCCCACAACAACATGGACACCGCGTTTGAGTTGCCGGATTTGCCCCCCGTATTCCTGTCCTCCATAAATTGGCAACACCCGAAAACCTTTGATTCTTGAAGCATAGCTCTGGAATGCTTCTGCAACCTGAATAGCCAGCTCGCGTGTTGGGGCAAGAACCAGAACTTGCGGCGTTTTTTGATTTAAATCAAGACGAGAAAGAATTGGTAATGCGAAAGCCGCTGTTTTCCCCGTTCCAGTTTGTGCTTGCCCCAGAACATCTCGCCCTTGCAGAACAAATGGAATCATTTTCGCCTGGATTGGTGACGGTGTTTCATAGCCGACATCATCCAATGCTTTGAGAATGTCTTGATTGAGTCCTAAGTCGGAAAAAGACAAGAGAGCGGGTTCTTCAGTGGACATGCAGGAATACCTTGTATCTTCGTGTATATAAGCTGGTAAAGCAGGAGTAGCGAACTGAATTTGTAATGAGTTAGCCTAAATTCAGATGGTTTAGCAATCAGACCAAAATGGTTAGAGCCATTCATGCAACAGAATATTATACAATGGATTTGTGGAAAGAAGTTGTAAATGTAGTAAAAACTTATAAATTCATTACATTTGCTACAACACAGAGAGAATGATGCTGACAGTAGAATCAAATGAGACGACGCAACCAAAAGGCAGTCAACTCGATGTTAAAGCAAAGTTCGCCATATAATAAAGTCTACACAGACCCCAATGCCAGTGCTAGCCTTGTCCAATTGTCACCAACAATGTAAAACTGACCTAGTTCTGGCAAAGTAAAATTGACCCACCTGAGTAAAATTATCGCTGATATTAACCAATCAGGCGATGAGGATGAGATGTTAACTCAGGAGAAGATCGTGGATATCCATGTATTACACCGACAAGGGAAAAGTAT
>DRLZ01000292.1 GCA_011322755.1 Crenotrichaceae bacterium | reverse complement strand
TCAGCAGGATTGGTAGCGCCCATCAATTGGCGATGTAACGTGATTGCGTTCTCACCTTCCAACACTTGCGCGATAACAGGTCCCGAAATCATAAATTCGACCAAATCATTAAAAAATGGTCGCTCTTGATGTACTGCATAGAACGCTTCTGCTTGAGCGCGTGACAACTGCATCATTTTAGCTGCAACGATACTGAGTCCGGCTTTCTCAAAACGTGAATAAATTTCACCAATTACATTTTTAGCAACTGCATCCGGCTTGATAATAGAAAGTGTACGCTCAACGGTCATTAAGATCTCCCTGAAAAATGTGAGCTGAGTAAAGAATAATCAACAGACCATTTTATATGATTTTTTAGACAACCACCAGCAGCTTTATCTAGCCTTGAAAGACTTTACAACGATTTTTATCATGGTTTCACTTGACAAAAGTGAGCTTGAAGCTTTAATAAACAGTTAAGTCAACAACAAAGCGAATGATTACTTGGACGATATACCGATAAGTGTACTTTTACTTATTCTTGCTGGATTAATTCTTCTGTCTGCTTTTTTCTCTGGTTCCGAAACAGCACTGATGACTTTAAACCGATACCGGTTAAAGCATCTGGTTCAATCAGGGCATAAAAGCGCGAAACTTGCACATAAGCTGCTACAACGGCCGGATCGACTGCTTGGATTGATTTTACTTGGCAATAACTTTGTCAATATTCTCGCATCATCGCTTGCAACAATTATCGCCATCCGACTTGCCGGGCAGAATGCAATTACAATTGCAGCGCTGGCATTAACGATGGTGGTGTTAATTTTTGCTGAAGTCGCACCCAAAACCTTTGCCGCCATCCATCCCGAAAAGCTGGCTTTTCCAGCTGCGTGGATTTATACACCACTGCAGAAAATCCTTTATCCACTGGTTTGGGTTGTTAATACCGCTGCAAATCTTTTGCTTCGATTGTTTGGCATGAATCCACACAAACGAGATCAGACAAATCTTAATACTGAGGAGCTGAAAACTGTTGTCTCCGACACCAGCACAGTTTTGCCTGAGCGCTATCGAAACATGTTGATTCGTATTCTCGATATGGAAACAGCCACAGTAGAAGATATTATCGAACCTCGCAGTGAGATAATCGGCCTGGATCTCGAAGATTCCATTGAGGCATTAAACGAACAAATCCGCACATCACCTTATACACGATTACCTGTTTATACCAAACACATTGACCGGGTTGTTGGTGTACTTGATGTGCGACGAGCAATACCCCAGCTAATGAGAGGTGCATTGTCAAAAAAAGACATTATTGAAATCCTTGATAAGCCGCATTTTATACCTGAAGGAACAGCTCTGCATCGGCAACTCGCAGACTTTCGTAAACATCAGATCAAAATGGGCTTTGTTGTTGACGAATATGGCAATACACTCGGACTGGTAACACTCGAAGCATTGCTTCAGGAAATTGTCGGTGATATTACTGATGAATCCATGGAAATTGTACGCCAAAAAGATGGCAGCTGGCTGGTTGATGCGAGCATAACAATTCGAGAACTGAATCGCATTCTGGATATTTTATTGCCAATTGAAGGCCCAAAAACTTTAAATGGGCTTATTATGGAGGTCATGGAAACTATCCCAAAACCAGGAACTAGCCTTAAAATACAAGGGGTTACGATGGAAATTATTGCCTCAACAGAGCACTCGGTCAAACGTGTACGATTCCATGTTCCTCACGCAGTCTAATTCTGGTCTATACTTTAACGGAGAAAGCAAACAACTTGCACAATAAGAATCTTGCTAGCAATCTGGTTGTGTATGTACGAGCAATAATAGTCAGTAAAATACGAATAAAATGGCCAAGCTAACACTGAGTTTTAAATCCAAACCGATCCAAGCCTATTTTTTTGAAATAGGTCAATCTGTTTCTATCGGTCGTGATGAAAATAACGATATATTTATTGACAGTCTGGCTATTGCCCCTGTCCATGCAAAAGTCACATTCAGTGACTCTGCCACCACAATTGAAACGGCTGATGAGGCTTCAGTTATCAATGTCAATGGGAATCAAATTATAACCACAGCAGAATTGCAGCACGGGGATATAATTGACGTCGGCAAGCATACATTGGAATACTCAGAAGAAAAGGCAGCCATTGAAATAAATAACATCTATGATGAAGTCGACCCAGATTTTGTAGCAAAAAAAGCCGAGATAAATCAACGTAAATCTTCAGTTGGAAAACTGCAGATTCTGAGTGGATCAAAAGCCGGGCATGTTATCGCGTTAAACAAGTCACTCGTACGTATGGGCAAAGAAAACGCGAGCGAAGTCGAGTTTCTTCGCTGCAAAGATGGCTATTATCTCTCTGCAACCAGAGAAAGTAATAAAGGCGCGGTTCGATTGAATAATCAATCAATCAGTAAACAGGCACTCAAGATAGCAGACGGTGATTACTTGAAGATTGATGAGACAGAGCTGTTATTTTTTGTAGAATAATCTGTACAAGCAGACATGGTTCAGTCGATTGTTTAATGCAGTCAGTGATGGGTGTAGCTGCGATTGCTTCGTATTTCTTACCAGCCTGAGGAGCCATTGC
>DRLZ01000291.1 GCA_011322755.1 Crenotrichaceae bacterium | reverse complement strand
TACGCACACGTGGTTCACATCTGGAACGCTCACGCAGTCCTCTGCAAGTCGGTGCAGAGCTTTATGGCTTTGCGGGTTATCAGGCAGATGTCGAAGTGATCAGATTGATGATGGAAACGCTTGCCTTGTCAGGTCTGCATCATCTACAGTTTGAATTGGGACACGTTGGGATATACCAGTCATTGGTGAGGCAAGCTGGATTGAACGCACAGCAGGAAGTTACCTTGTTTGAACTTCTGCAAAGAAAAGCGCACACTGAGCTGGTTGATTTTGTTGACCAGTCAGGTATCAACTCAGCAATGCAATCAATGCTACTCGCATTACCCGAATTATGTGGTGATGCGTCTGTGCTAGCAACAGCGCGCCATGTCTTGAAAGCTGCAGATGAAGACGTGCATGAAGCGTTAGAAACACTCGACATGATTCAAAAAGCGCTGAATATTCATTTTCCATTGCTTGATGTTCATTTAGATTTAACTGAATTACGTGGCTATCATTATAAAACAGGTGTCGTGTTTGCAGCGTTTGTTTCAGGGTTTGGTCGTGAAATTGCGCGGGGAGGGCGTTATGATCAAATTTGTAAACATGCGGGCGAGTCAAGACCGGCAACTGGATTTAGCGCTGATTTGAAAGTACTCGCACGCTTGGGCAGGAAAGTCCGCGGGCAACCTGAAATCAAAGCCATTATTGCCCCTGCTTCAAATGATTCCGAACTCCACGTCTTGATTCGCGATTTAAGAGCGAATGGAAAGATTGTGATTGAAGCGATGCCAAACCAACCAATTGATAAACATCCGATGGGATGTACAGAAAAACTGGTTCAAAATAACGGTCAATGGCAGATTGAACCAATTCTGAACTAACGTATGTTATCAATCAACCTGAGCAGGACTAAGTTTTAATATGGGCAAGCAAGTTGTTGTTATCGGCACACAATGGGGCGATGAAGGGAAAGGTAAAATCGTTGACCTGTTAACTGAGCGAGCGTCTGTGGTTGTGCGTTTTCAGGGCGGGCACAATGCCGGACATACACTGGTCGTTGATGGTCACAAAACAGTCTTGCATTTGATTCCTTCGGGTATTTTGCATCAAAATGTGGCGTGTGTGATCGGAAATGGTGTTGTGTTATCGCTTGATGCCCTGATGGAAGAGATCAGCATTTTGCAGCAAGCATCGATTCCAGTTCAAGACCGGTTACTGGTCAGCGAAGCCTGCCCGTTGATTCTTCCTGTTCATATTGCTTTGGATCAAGCCAGAGAAGCTGCCAAAGGTGGCAAATCAATTGGTACAACAGGGCGCGGTATTGGACCAGCTTATGAAGATAAAGTCGCACGCCGTGCGATTCGTCTTGGAGATTTGCAGAATCATGCCTATCTTGAGGAACGGTTGAGGGAGCTGCTTGACTACCATAATTTCATGCTCACACAGTATTACAAAACCGAGGCATCTGATTTTCAGAAGACACTGGAAAACTTGTTTCGCTATAGTGAAATAGTTAAGGACATGACGTGTGATGTGACTGACTATTTAGACCGACGCCGAAATGCCGGGGATGCAATACTTTACGAGGGTGCTCAAGGCGCATTGCTGGATATTGATCATGGTACATATCCGTTTGTCACATCCTCTAATACAATTGCCGGTGGCGCTGCAACGGGCAGTGGTGTTGGACTGCTGAACTTTGATGAAGTACTTGGTATTACCAAAGCTTACTGCACGCGGGTTGGTAACGGACCATTTCCGACTGAATTAAATGACGCAATTGGACAACGACTTGGTGAAAAAGGTCAGGAATTTGGCGCCACAACAGGTCGTGCCAGACGTTGTGGCTGGTTTGATGTGGTAGCCATGCGCAGATCAATACAACTGAATAGCATTCGTTCTATTTGTTTGACCAAATTGGATGTACTGGATGGACTGTCTGAGATCGGTATTTGCACAGCGTATCGAATGAATGGTAAGGAAATACAGATTGCGCCTGTTGGTGCTGAAAAATTGGTACAGTGTGAGCCGGTAATTGACACTTTACCTGGCTGGGATGATTCAACCAACGGTATCACAAAATATGAGAATCTACCAGAGAATACAAAGTCTTATATTCGACGTCTGGAACAACTGCTTGATGTGCCTGTGGAGATAATTTCGACGGGGCCGGATCGAGATGAAACCATCATCCAACGAGATCCTTTCAATTAAGCACTCGTGAGACAAATCAATGCCTGAATCATCAGACTTTATCATCGGCGGTAACCAGCACACTCAAGTCAGTGTGCATGTTGCCATGTCGAATCGACATGGCGTTATCAGCGGGGCGACTGGAAGTGGAAAAACGGTGAGCCTGCAAGTGCTTGCAGAAAGTTTTTCCAGCATTGGCGTGCCTGTGTTTATTTCAGATGCCAAAGGTGATTTATCCGGACTGGCCAATCCTGCAAGCCATGTTGAGCGGTTTGACAAGCGTCTGGAAACAATTGGTCTCACAGATTACTCGCCCTCTGCGTCACCGACTGTTTTCTGGGATATTTTTGGACAAAACGGACATCCTGTCAGAACCACAATTTCCGAGATGGGGCCTTTATTGCTAAGTCATCTGCTGGAGTTGAATGATACCCAGACTGGTATTATGTACAGTTGCTTCAAGATTGCAGATGATAGTGGCATGTTACTGCTTGATTTAAAAGATCTGCGTTCAATGTTGATGTGGATGGGAGAAAATGCCAGGCAGTTACGCTCAGAATATGGCAATATTTCCTCAGCGAGCATTGGCGCCATCCAAAGACGGTTACTCGTCCTGGAAGAGCAGGGCGCAGAAGACTTTTTTACCGAGCCAGCTGTTTCATTATCTGATTTTATGCAGGTTGACTTTTCAGGACGCGGTGTCATTAGTATTCTGGATTCAGTTGACTTGATCGCCAAATCCCCACGCCTGTATTCAACATTTTTGTTGTGGCTGTTATCAGAGTTGTACGAAAACCTGCCGGAAAAAGGCGATGCAGAAAAACCTGAATTGGTGTTGTTCTTTGATGAAGCCCATTTATTATTTGACAGGGCGCCAAGGGTGTTGGTGGATAAAATTGAACAGATTGTCCGGTTAATCAGATCGAAAGGTGTTGGTATCTATTTTATTACCCAGAGTCCGCTTGATATTCCGGATGATATTCTTGGGCAACTCGGCTTGCGTATTCAACATGCTTTACGAGCGTTTACTCCGAAAGATCGTAAAACTGTGAAAGCTGTTGCACAAAATTTTCGTAGTAATCCAGGGATTAATACCGAAACAGCAATTACCCAGCTTGAAATCGGGGAAGCACTGGTTTCTGTGCTCGATAAAAAAGGTGCGCCAACACCAGTCGAGCGTATTCTAATACGACCGCCTGCATCACAAATTGGTCCTCTGGAAGATGCACAGCGACGACAACGTATTCAACGATCTCCACTGTCAGGGCGTTATGATGAGGTTCTGGATCGAGAATCTGCCTATGAGCTACTCAAACTGCGCGCAGAAGAAAAGGCAAAGCAGGCAGAAAGCACTCCAAAACGAAAGTCAGGACGATCACGACAAAGCGTTGGTGAGGCGTTCATCAAAAGCGCTGCACGCAGTATCGGTCGTCAAGTTGGCCGGCAAATTCTTCGCGGTGTGTTAGGTTCGATCTTTGGCGGTCGTCGCTAATGTGTACTCGTACAACTTATTGCAACGTTATTTTTACAGTTCAAAACTTTTCGTTACGCTCATCTTCTGCAGCTTGTAGTAATCAATAACGTATCGTATTTAGCCACGGATTTCTGCGACAGGGAATTTCTTCTGACGCTTACATTGATTTATTTGCGTACAGGCTTTTTTTCCAGCTTACGTTGCAACGTTCGTCGATGCATATTTAGCGCGCGAGCAGCAGCTGAGATATTCCCATTGTGTTCGGTTAGAACTTTTTGTAGATGTTCCCACTCCAGTCGTTTTACAGAGACAGGTCGATCACTGATGGTTACGCTACTGTCACCTTTGATTTTTGCAAGTGCGGCAATAATTTCATCAACATCTGCAGGTTTTGTCAGGTAATAGGTTGCCCCCAGTTTAATCGCTTCAACTGCAGTTGCTACGCTTGAATAACCGGTTAACATGACAATCTGGATGTCTGCGTTAATCTGGATTAACTGACTCACTAATTCAAGACCGGATTCATGGCCAATACGGAGATCAACAACGGCAGCGTCTGGTTGATGTTGTTTGGCTGCTGTCACAGCATCTGCGATATTTGTTGCTGAAACGACGTCGTAGTTGCGCTTTGCCAACGCTTGTTGCAAAACGCTGCAAAATGTCTCGTCATCATCGACCAGAATCAGCTTTGTTGTGTTTTTATCTTGATTACTCATGTTGCACTCGTGTGGACAGCAGGTTGCTGAACATGAACAGTTGGTAACTCGATTTGTATGCAGGCGCCACCATCAGTGGCATTGCCAAGGTGAATTGATCCACCAAGCCGCTCAATGATAGCACGCGTTAAAAACAGACCAACACCCATCCCAAGTTTGTTTGATTTGGTTGGTTCATTTCCCAGCGTTTCAACAATACTTTTCGGGAAACCGGGTCCACGGTCACTAATCTCAATATTAACCTGTTCAGCACTCCAGCTGGCTTCGAAATGAATCCATTTTGGAGAAACATCAGCAGCATTATCGAGTACATTAATAAGTGCGTGGGTCAGTGTATGATCTGCAATGATGTTGGGTGAGGGCTCTGAGCCACTGGCTTGATAGTGAAATCCAACGATTTTCCGGTTGGCGAGCCAGTTTTGAGTCACTTCATCAAGATATGCCTTAATGTTCATTACACGACCAGAGACAGCACGCAGCTCACCGGCAGATTCTGACATTGCTGAAAAGGCAGTTTTGCAGCGGTCAACTTGTTCACGCATGATCACCATTTTTTGATGCAAGTCAGGATTCTGATCTAATGTATATTCACGTTCCAGCTCTCCAGCGAGAATAGCCATCGTACCAAGCGGAGTTCCCATTTCATGTGCCGCACTTGCAGCCAGTGTACCCATGGCAATCAGTCGTTCATTACGTAAAGCCTGCTCACGTGCCAGAGCCAGTTTGTGATCGCTTTCCTTGATTGTACGAGACATTTCAACTACAAAATAAGCAACGAATGTGGCAACCACAAGATAACCGCCCCACATAATCAATACATAGAGATCATGAATATATTTGTGCTGTAAAGCCACCATTGGTGCAGGCAGAGTTGACTCAGCTGCCATGTCGTAATAATCAGGAAGTGGAATGTGATAGAGAATTAATAATGTATAGCAAATTGATGTGATGCCAACCATATACCAGGTATAGTCCTGGGGCAGTATTGTCGCAGTAATAATCAAGGGGACTAAAAAGAACCACGCAACCGGGTTGGCTGCACCTCCCGTATAATACAACAAGGCCGTGATACCAATGACATCGATAATTAAATGTAAAAAAAGCTCGACTTCGACAACCGGATAGTTTTTTTGTAAACGGAACCACGAAATTGAATTGATTATCCATAGTGAGGCAATAATCGTCCACAAAGGAACTGTGGGGAGTTGATATTGAAGCGCATACAGGGTAAGTAATAAGACACAAGTGATCCCTCCCAGGATCAGATTGCGCAATATCATCAACCACCACAAGTTTTGTCGTATGGACTGATCAGCCTGCTCATTCAGAGTGTCGTTCATTAATTTTTATACCAGACGATTCGAATCAGTGTATTTTAACACTGAGTTTGTTGATACTGGCTATTTGTTCTTATTCCAGCGTTGTTTGTTCGAACAGGGATATCTCACTGTTAAAAGCTGATGACAAGATTGAGT
>DRLZ01000290.1 GCA_011322755.1 Crenotrichaceae bacterium | reverse complement strand
GTTTCACTCATTTTGGTTTGCACATCCAAATTACGTTTTTTTATCATCGTATGTGCAGCGCTACAGCTTGTTAACACAATAACCATAACAATCACTAAAACCGGAAGGTAAAGTGATGAGATATATTGATGAATTTTTAATTTGTTATGCATCGTATTCTCCTGTGAGAAAGGGTGATTTGGTTTATGAGTATCTACCAACATAGCTAATTTAGCTTTTTATAGTCAAGAAATTTTACAATGAAGTCTTTTGTGGTTGCACTGTCTTGGACGTTTATTGCTGTGTTTTGGTGCGATCTATTGGTATGAAGGGTATGTCAAGGTGGTTTGAAAGCCAGGCAAACCATCTATTTAATTAACTGAATTACAAATTCTGATTTACTGGCATACAAATTGCCCTTTTCATGTAAAATAGCGACCCATTAAGATGTTGTAATTTAAGTAACGGAGATCTCGCGTGAAAGAAAAGTTGGTCATGGTCGGTAATGGTATGGCAGGGATGAAAACAATTGAGGAGCTGTTGAAGCTGGCTCCTGATGCCTACGATATTACGGTGTTTGGTGCGGAACCTTTCGGTAACTACAATCGAATTATGCTATCCCCTGTATTGGCAGGCGAAAAAACCATTGATGAGATCATGATCAATGATCTGCAATGGTATAAAGATAACAATATTACACTGCACACCAATAAAACCGTGGTTGAAATCGACCGTACTGAAAAAAAGGTTGTTGCAGAAGATGGGACTTGTGAATTCTATGATCGTCTGTTGATTGCCACCGGCTCAAACCCTTTTATGCTTCCTGTGCCAGGGGGGCAATTGCCGGGTGTGATCGGTTTTCGTGATATTCATGATGTTGATACGATGCTCGATAGTGCCAAAACCAAGAAAAAAGCGGTCGTCATTGGGGCAGGCTTGTTGGGGTTGGAAGCCGCTAATGGTCTGAAACTTCAAGGTATGGATGTCACTGTTGTGCATCTTCTGGATTGTTTGATGGAGCGCCAGCTGGATCAACCTGCAGCTGCACTATTGCAAACCGAGCTTGAATCACGCGGCATTCACTTTTTGATGGAAGCTCAGACGCAAGAAATTTTAGGGGATGACTATGTGACGGGGTTGCGTTTCACCGATGGGGTCGAAATCGAAGCGGATCTCGTGGTGATGGCGGTCGGAATTCGCCCTAATGTTGAGCTGGCTCAAAAAGCGGGCATTCATTGTGATCGTGGAATTGTTGTAAGCGAGACAATGTTGACGAGCGACCCTGCAATCTATTCAGTAGGTGAGTGTGTTCAGTTTGGAGAGCATACGTATGGATTGGTAGCTCCCCTGTTCGATATGGCTAAAGTCTGTGCCAGTCAACTGGCTGACATTGATCATAAGCATTATGCGCATACCGAAACTTCAACCAAACTGAAAGTCTCTGGTGTGGATCTGTTCTCTGCTGGAGTCATTAATGGTGATGAAACAACGGATGATATTGTTTTTCAAGATCCTGCAAATGGTGTCTACAAAAAGATAGTTCTGAAAGATCAGAAAATTGTCGGTGTTGTTCTCTATGGCGATACATTTGACGGCAGTTGGTATTTTGAGTTGTTGCGTGAAGGCACGGATGTCAGCGAAATGCGCACTCACCTGCTGTTTGGGCAGGCTCATTTAGGGGACTCTGGCCATGGCGGTGTTAATGATGCTGTTGCTGCCATGAGTGATGACGCAGAAATCTGTGGCTGTAATGGAGTGAGCAAGGGTGATGTCGTTAAAGCGATTACTGAAAAGGGGTTGCAGACTCTGGATGAAGTGCGAGCGCATACCAAAGCTTCAGCATCGTGTGGTTCGTGTACGGGGCTGGTTGAACAGGTAATTGCACATACCCTGGGCGCTGATTATTCTGACAGTCCATCTGAAAAACCTGTCTGTAAATGTACTGACTACACGCACGATGATGTTCGCAAGGCAATCACCGAACAGAAACTGACTTCACTGAAAGCTTTGATGAATGCAATGGAGTGGCGGACGGTTGATGGTTGCGCCAGTTGTCGCCCTGCGCTCAACTATTATTTGATTGCTGCATGGCCCGGAAAAGCACAGGATGATTATCGTTCCCGCTTTATCAACGAACGTGTTCACGCCAATATTCAAAAAGATGGTACTTATTCAGTTGTACCCCGAATCTGGGGTGGGTTAACGACTGCCGATGAGTTGCGTACCATTGCTGATGTGGCGGATAAGTATGAAATTTCAACGGTTAAAATTACAGGTGGTCAGCGCATTGATCTGCTTGGTGTGAAAAAAGAGGATCTGCCTGCGGTTTGGGGGGATTTGAATAAGGGTGGAATGATCTCGGGTCATGCTTATTCCAAAGGATTGCGTACGGTTAAGACCTGTGTCGGACAAGAGTGGTGTCGTTTCGGGACTCAAAAATCGATGCAGATGGGAATCGAGCTGGAAAAAATGACCTGGGGTTCATGGACACCGGCCAAATTCAAAATTGCAGTCAGTGGTTGTCCGCGTAACTGCGCTGAAGCAACGATCAAGGATTTTGGAGTCGTTGCGGTTGATTCCGGTTGGGAGCTGCATGTTGCAGGAAATGGCGGTATAAAAGTTCGTGTGACTGACTTGCTATGTAAAGTTCAGACGGCAGAGGAAGTGCGAGAGTATTGCGGTGCTTTCATGCAGGTTTATCGTGAAGAGGCGCACTATCTGGAGCGTACCGCTCACTGGGTTGAACGCATCGGTCTCTCTTATATAAAACAGCGTGTCGTTGAAGATGCTGAAGGGCGTAAAGCACTGAATGAGCGCTTTTTGGAGTCGCAGGTTTATGCGCAGGTTGATCCTTGGGCGCAGCGTGCCAGCGAAGGTGTGGATGCACATGAATTTGCACCGTTAACTCAAATTAACAAGTCGTAGTGGATGAAATAGTCATGAGTGATTGGATTGAAGTTGGAAAGTTAAGTGATATTCCCCGTCAAGGTTCGCGAATTATTAATAGTGATGATGGTGATATTGCACTGTTTCGTACGGTTGATGATGAGGTCTTTGCGCTGCGTGATGAGTGTCCGCATGAAAAAGGGCCGCTGTCACAAGGCATTATTCACGGAAAGAGAGTCACTTGCCCACTGCATAACTGGGTAATCTCTTTGGAGGATGGCTGCGCTTTACCTCCTGATGAAGGTTGTGCGACACACTTTTCTGTAAAGCTGGAAGGTGAGTCTATCTTTTTGAAGTATTAATACCATGAAAAAATTCTGGTTCCCATGCCACTGCGTGACTGCCATTAAGTTAAAAATCGTATCTCGTTCCCACGCTCCAGCGTGGGAACCCATACCGCAACATAATGATAGCTCCGTATGCATTCCCACGCAGGAGCATGGGAACGAGAAAGTATTAGTTTAATAATCGTTCATACCGGACTTTAAATATGCTATTTGGTCGCCAGAAAAAAAATCCTGTTAAGTTGCCTGATAAAGGTGTTGTTGAATGGAAGTACACTACGTGTGGTTACTGCTCAACCGGCTGCTCAATCGAAGTGGGTTTAAATGCGGATGGCACTCCCGTTTCATGTCGTGGATCGAGTGATGCGGATGTGAATCGTGGCAAGCTTTGCATTAAAGGTATTTTTGAGTACGAACTGTTTAAAAGCGCGGGTCGTGGCACTGTGCCACTGGTTCGTGACAAGACCATTGATGCTTATAAAGAGGTTAGTTGGGATCATGCTCTGGATCGGTCGGCCTCGGAAATCAAACGTATTCAGGAGACCTATGGGCGTGACAGTTTTGCTATTGTTTCAACCGGTCAATTATTAACGGAAGAGTTCTATACATTAGGCAAATTGACGCGCGGAGCGATTGGCACGAATAACTATGACGGTAATACAACGCTCTGCATGGCTTCAGCGGTATCGGGTTATAAACGCTCGTTTGGCTCTGATGGTCCACCGGGTTGTTATGACGATTTTGAACATACTGAATGTTTGATGGCTTTTGGCTCGAATCTTCCAGAGCAGCACCCCATTATCTACTGGCGATTACGCCAGGTGTTAGAAAAAAGATCCTTTCCAGTGATCGTCGTTGATCCACGCGTCACAATGTTTTCCCAGATGGCCGACATGCACTT
>DRLZ01000289.1 GCA_011322755.1 Crenotrichaceae bacterium | reverse complement strand
TGGATCGGACAATACAACCACTTCATCAACGCTGGCACTGATGATCTGGCTGCGTTCAATGATTGCTTGTTGAATGCCTTTAAACTCATCATCGGTTTCACGCTTAACACGCAGGCCGATTAAAAACAGTGCAGCTTGTACATCATTGGCTTGACCATCCAGGATGCAGAGCATTGCATCCCGGGCATCAGCAAACCCGATATCTTTACTCAGCTCTGGGCCGGTACAAATGCGTTTGATTGCTGATTCAAGAACACATGGATCATGGTTTGGCATTTATTCGATCATGTCAATCTGACGCAAATGTCGTGTGGCTGAGATCCAGGCACCCAGCACGCCCGCAAGTAGTCCTGTTAGTATAATCATGCCGACATCGCTCATCGTTAGAAACTGTAGCTGGAATGTACTTTCATAGAGTCCGGACAACGCTTCGGTTGGCGAATAAATCGCTAAATACATTCCCGCGACAATCAAACAGGCAATCAAACTGCCGAATAAACCCAGCCATGCGCCAGTATAAAGAAATGGCCGGCGTACGAAATGGTTGGTTGCACCCATTAATTTGGTGATTTCCAGTTCATCATGGCGAGTCTGAAGTTCCAGCCTGATTGTATTGCCTACAATAAAAATCACTGCGAAACAAAACAGAATGCCAAGTATTGTTGCCAGTTTTTTCCCGATACTCATCAATGCTCGCAAACGCTTCACCAACATCAGGTCAAGCTGAACAATATCAACACCGGATAATGTTCGCAGCTTAGACATTAATGTATCGAGTTTTTCAGGGCTATCAATTGTTTTAACTGGTTGGACTTGCAGGACAATGGGAAGCGGATTGTCTTGCAGAGCTTTGATGGTGTCTGCAAATCCACTGTATTGTTTTAATTCTTCAAGACCTTGTTGTTTACTGATGATGGTGACGTCTGAGACATCATCATTCCGGGATATTTTTTTAGCCAGCTTTTTCGCCTGTGGCTGATCGACAGCGGTATCCAGAAAAACTGTCAATCGGGTGCTGTCACCCAAGCCTTCACTGACTTTGGAAAGATTCTGAACCAGCAGATAAAATGCGGACGGCAAGGCTAACGCAATGGCAATGACTATAATCGTTGCCATTGATGCAAGCCGCTTTTGGGTCAATTGCCCGAGACTTTGAACAGCAGCTCGTATATGCAGCTCGAGATAATGTTTCATTTAGCCACCTGATACACGCTCGTTCTGAGTATCCTGAACTAACCGCCCATTGTGCAGAACTAAAACGCGACAACCTATTTGCTTGATCAGCTGTTGATCGTGTGTGGCAATTAAAACAGAAATACCAACCTGCTGTAGACGGACAAACAAACGCATAATCTCAAAAGCCAGCTCTGCATCCAGGTTTCCTGTCGGTTCATCGGCAATAATCAGTTGTGGCTTGTGAACCAGGGCTCTGGCAATGCCTACCCGCTGCTGTTCACCACCGGACAGAGCAAGAGGATGGCGATGCTCTTTATCCAGCAGACTAACCAGATCCAGCGATGCATGTACACGGCTGCGAATTTCTTCCACACCATAACCGGAAACGAGTAGTGGTAACGCTACATTCTCAAACACGGTGCGTTGTTCAAGCAGTTTGTAATCCTGAAATATCATTCCAAGCTTACGTCGTATGTACGCAATTTTCCTGACAGCAATACCATCCAGGTTTTGACCATCCAGGCAAATCTGTCCCTGAGTTGGACGTTCGATTAATGCGATGAGCCGAAACAATGTGCTTTTCCCGGCTCCGGATGGTCCGGTCAGAAAAGCCATTTCTCCTTTTGCCAAAGAAAAGCTCACTCGATTCAGCGCATCGACCCCTCCAGGGTAACGTTTTACAACATGATTAAACTGCAGCATGATTGACTATTCGCTAAACAATGCCTCAATAAACAGTTTTGCATTGAAGTCTTGCAAATCATCAATACCCTCCCCTACACCAATATAACGCACTGGTTTAGCAAGATTTTTTGCCAGCGCAAAAATCATTCCGCCCTTGGCTGTACCATCCAGTTTGGTCAAGACAATCCCAGTGACATTTGTCGCATTGTTAAACTGTCTGGCTTGTTCCAGTGCATTTTGGCCTGTTCCTGAGTCCAGCACCAGCAACACTTCATGTGGCGCATCGGGGTCAAGTTTTCCAAGGATACGATTGATTTTACTCAATTCTTCCATCAAATTGTGCTTGGTATGGAGGCGACCGGCTGTGTCTGCAATTAATACATCCACACTTTTCGCTTTTGCAGATTCACATGCGTCATAGATCACCGATGCTGAATCGGCGCCGGTGTGTTGTGCGACAACAGCAATATCATTGCGCTTGCCCCACTCCTGGAGTTGTTCAACTGCTGCTGCGCGAAACGTATCGCCTGCAGCCAGCATGACAGATAAACCTTGCTGTTTAAAACGTTTGGCGAGCTTGCCGATTGTTGTGGTTTTGCCAACACCATTCACACCCACCACCAGAATCACAAATGGTCGAATGTCACTATTGACGATATCAAGCGGCTGACTGACAGGCTCGAGCATGTGAAACATTGTTTGCTTCAAAGTATTCGTCAAAGCGTTTGGATCATCATTGCTTTCAGCCGCACGCTGCTTGACTGCATTGATAATATCCTGGGTTGCATCAACACCAACATCTGCCATCAACAAGCTGGTTTCAGCATCTTCTAGCCATGCAGCATCAACTTGATCACGTCCCAGTAGCTGGGTAAACAGTCCCGACATTCCACCCCGGGTTTTACCAAGCTGGGTTTTCAGGCGTTCATACAGTGTTTCCGGCGTCGGCTCAACATAGTCATCAATAACCACTGCATCAGATCCTGATGCCACGCTGGCACTGACTTGTTCCTGCTGATCGGTCGTTCGGCTGCGGCTATCCTGGTAACGTATCCAGAACCAGATGTATAACAAAGCGCACAACAGCATGATCGTAACGGTACTATGCGCAACACCCAATTCAAGCATATGCTTGCGAAACATGCTTACCGCAATTCCAGTGCCTATTTGTAACAGCAGGAAAAAGCTCAGAAAATTTCCGGCACTACGCACACGCTTGGGATAACGGCGTGAAGTTGAACGCAACGCAATAAACGCCAACCAGATAAATACGATCAGGCCACTGACCCGATGCGCCCATAATATGGCAGTTCGTGCTTCTTTGGAGAGTGCATGCAAGCGCTCAAGTCCAAATTTAAATGCCTCCGGAAAACCCTGGTAATAATCTGCAACCGGCCACCATTGCCCATAACAGGTTGGAAAATCAGGACACGCAGAATACGCAAAATTTGCACTCACCCAACCACCAAGGGCAATTTGTATAAACAACAAGACAATTCCGAAAATCACTGCCTTTTTGCCTGGCTGTGCTGCTTTCAAGCGTTCCACAAATGGGTTTGTGCGTAAATAAGTCCAGAACAAACAGCCAAGTAGCAGAAAACCAAGTAACAAGTGCGCAGCAACAATGACTGGAGACAGCATGCGGGATATGGTCAATATCCCTAATCCAAGCTCTGCTCCAAGCAAGCCGAGCGAAATCAGAGAGAGTGTGATTAATGACGTGCGTGACTGTTTCCGGAAGAATGCGATAAGCGGCAGAATCATTAATGCAATGCCTAACCCGATTGCAATAAAACGATGTGCCATATGCTTCCAGGCACGTAATTCGCTGAATCTGAATCCGGGGAATTTTTGCAGATCCTCGGTTGCCAAGGCTGTCTGATCGGGCAATACCATGTCCCCGATACACCCAGGCCAGTCAGGGCAAGCAAGTCCTGCTCTCGATAAGCGCATATAACTGCCTGACACAATCATGATAAAACACAACAACAAGCAAAACAGTGCAAATTTTCTCATATTGATTATTCTGTAATTGTAATTCTGGTTTGAGCAACTCGATTTTTATACGAAATTAGAAGGGTATTTTTTCTGTTAACCAACTCTGGACGTCCGAAACAATCGCGAAAGGTCTTTTTTAACTTTATATGGGTCAAAATCAGGGTTATACCATAACATGACATTCCCTAGCGGGTCGCGCAGTAC
This sequence comes from Crenotrichaceae bacterium, assembly GCA_011322755.1. GTDB lineage: Bacteria > Pseudomonadota > Gammaproteobacteria > Methylococcales > DRLZ01 > DRLZ01. Next base: position 14,373 of record DRLZ01000289.1, on the reverse strand, counting down.
AACTGTACCCGCAGCAATAGGAGCAGAATGTAATGCTGCTAACTTGGTCAAAAAGGATTGCCTGCCAACTGCATATAATAAGTATGGATCGTTGATTGTTGATTGTATTCTTGAGCCAGTCTCAGCATCAGAGAACACCATGACCCGTCTTAACCGCATTAAATTCTGGTTCAACATCAGCCATAATTGATGTGAATGAAACACCGATTTCCTGCAAACAGCATCACAATCGATAGCATGCTCAGGAATCACATGGATTAGAAGCCAGCGCTCATCCAGCTCATCGAAATGCTGTTCTGAAAATGCCCCAAGCGCAGTTAAATCAGTTTTCTGTAATTCAATTGGCGGTGTAATCAATGCGCCGTAATTTTTGTAATGTTTAATCCATTGTGGATTAAAGTAAAAGAGGATTGCCAGTACAATCGGCAGCAACGCCATCACAAACATCAAAGTGATTGTGCGCCAGGATTTATTGTGATTATTATTGGTGTTCGTCATTGATTTTTTCGCCGTTGCTTCCATAAGACAATGATACCGAGCGTGATTGCCAGCCCGAACCATTGTACCGCATAGGCGACATGTTTCTGCGCTGAGATGTTCGGAGTAAACGACCAATTTCGAATAAAACCACCAGGCATCGATTGATCCATTAGCAAAATATAATTGACAACCTGATACGCCAAAGCAGTTGATACTTTCTCAGCGTCAAGCTCAAGTAGCACGATCGGCCAGCCGTCTGTTTGAGCGTCAGTAGAACCTGAAAAATGATATCCAAGTTCCGGAAAGCCAGTTGCAACACCTTTTACCTGCAGCATTTCCTGAGGGCAATCCAGATAGTCTTTAACAGGCGTTCGATTCACATCCATTGCAATCCAGCCGCGGTTGACCAGAATGGATCGGGTTGCTGTCGCTGGACGAAACCCGGTAATCACGTGAAATCCTGGCCGACCTTTGTCTAACTTGTTGTCGAGAAGAATCTGGTGATCACAATCGAACCGACCTTGCAGGAACACATGCTGGTACTTGACTTTGTGTAAATCATCTTGATCAGGATTCAATTCCACTTCACCCTGGGAAAATTGTCTCAACTGCTGCGCGATAAGCACTTGTTTCTGCTCTGCACGCTGTAATTGCCAGAAACCCAGGCCAACCAGAAGACAAAGACTCGCTGCAATCAGAATTGTTGTGATAAACCGGCTCATCGTTTGCAATGCATGGTATTTGTTGTTAACAGAAAGACGACGACAGACATTCCTGAATAGCGCAGTCAAACATACATTCTGGTTCACTCAGGTTAATTTCAGGCAGCTGCAGTATAATCATCTCATTTATTCATCAGGTCTTGCCATGTTTCGTGTCTCTCTCTACATCCCTCTTCTATTCATCGTTACCTTGTTAGCAAGCTGCCAGCAGCAGTCGGTAATGCCAGATGAAGTCGCCCGAGAGTATTGGAATGCAGTAAAATCAGGTAACACAGCGCAATTGAAAAACCTGACAATCAACGACAATAAAGCATTTGACGATCAATTAATCAAATCATTGCAGCTCAAAGACTTCCAAATCAAAAGAACAATTATTGAAAAACAAAATGCGATTGTCGAGGTTGATCTGGAATTAGCAGAAACCGGATCCATTCCTGTTCCAGTGAACACCGTGTTAATCAAACACAATAAAACCTGGCGTGTTGACAATGATACGACAATTGCATCATTACGCAGTAAAAGCGAGATTGGTGATGCAATCGCAGCATTACATCAATTCAGCCGAATGTTTTCCAAAGGTCTGGATCAGTCGCTTGATGAACTGGAGCAGAAAGCACCTGTTATCCGCAATGATATCAAGGAACTGATGGGAAAAATGTCTGCGCGGTTACCGGTACTGAAAAATGAGTTTGAAAAATTACTCAAAGATATTGATGAAGCAGTCAAACCGTTGACAGAACAGGATAAAAAACCTTTGCCGAGATCAACACAACCCCCTGCTCAGCTCCCTCAATCCATGAACAAAACACTATAAAACAAGTGGCATAAACTCGAATGAGTCTACAATTCTGATCGAACTTTTGTTGCTATTAGCACTCTAACGTGAAGAGTGCTAAAATAGGATCATCAAAGTTTATATCGAATTTATAGAGCGAGGTATTACAATATGACACAACTGATAACATCCAACAATCTGCCCTCGCCAATAGGATCATTTGATGCTTATCTGGCGATGGTGAATGGTTTTTCCAAACTTGACCCGGATCAAGAGCGTGAGCTTGCTTATCGTTTTCGCGACAACAATGACTTGAATGCAGCCCAACAGCTCATTTTAGCCAATCTTCGACACGTTCCATATATTGCCAGAGGCTATTCAGGATATGGACTGTCGCAACCTGATTTGGTTCAGGAAGGCAATATCGGGCTCATGAAAGCCCTGAAACGTTTTGACCCCGACCAGGGCGTGCGCTTGATTTCATTTGCTGTTCACTGGATTCGTGCTGAAATGCATGAATTTATCATTCGCAATTGGCGTATCGTCAAAATCGCCACTACAAAAGCGCAGCGTAAAGTGTTTTTCAACCTCAGAAAGTCAAAAAAACGTCTGGGCTGGCTGTCTGATACTGAAGCTCAGCAGATTGCTGACAATCTGGACATTGATGTCAAAACACTACGCCAGATGGAAGGCCGTATGGAGCGTTCGGATATGGCTTTCGAAGCGTCAGCTGATGAAAGCGATCAAACACACCAGTTTTATCCATCAAGTTATCTTGAGAATGCGTCTCCTGACCCATCAATCCAGGTTGAGGAATTGGAACTGGAGGGTCTGCAGGCAACCAAGCTTAGCAATGCACTGGCTGCACTGGATGACAGGAGCCGTGATATCGTAAAACAGCGCTGGCTGTCAGACACCAAATCAACACTTCACGAGTTGGCAGACACATATAATGTTTCAGCTGAACGTATTCGCCAGCTGGAAGCTAACGCTTTGAAGAAATTGAAAAGCGGTCTTTCGGATGACTATTTAGCCACTGTTTGATGTGACGGCTCTGATCAGAGTAAAAGCCACGTTGCTGAAACGTGGCTTTTTTATTTCCCTTTAATTTTTGTCGTTCAATCCATTCACAAAGGTTTTGCTTGTATTCAACGACCAGACCGGGTTAAAACGATTTTCACTGGAACGGTTTCACTGTTGCCAGCAGAATAATCACAATTAAAAAAAACACCGGAATCTCATTGATCCAGCGGTAAAAAACATGGCTGTGGGTATTTTCATCGCGTTTAAAAGCAAGCAGCCACTTCAAACAGAGCAAATGATAGATAACCAGCAGCGCAATCAACGAGAGCTTAATGTGTAACCATGCACTGGTTTTATAGACTTCCCAGGCGTAATCACTCAGCATCCATAGCCCGAATACCAATGTTAGCACCATACCTGGTGTCATTATCCCGAAATAGAGTTTACGCTCCATTATTTTGAAACGCTCGCTGCCTGCCTTGTCTTCTGTCATGGCATGATAAACAAACAGTCTGGGAAGATAAAAGAGACCGGCAAACCAGGTCACCATAAAAATTAAATGAAGCGCTTTAAGCCATAGCATTATGATTCTCGCAGGAGTTGGTTGATTTGGTTATGCAAGGTATCCAGGTTCATTCGTCCAGTGGTTTTGTCGATAATCATCCCGTCTTTGTCAATTAAAAAACTGGTCGGAGTCATGCTGACATTGCCAAATGCTCTGGCGACGACGTCATCTGGATCAATTGCAATCGGGTACGGCAGATTCAGCTGTTTTGTAACTTGAATAACATGGCTGGGCATATCATAAGGCATTGCAACTCCGATCAATTGTAAGCCATCAACTGATTTCTCCCGATACAGCTTTGCCAGATGCGGCATTTCCTGTAGACAATATCCACATGTTGATGCCCAGAAGTTAATCAATACTGGCTTGCCGCGCAAATCTGCCATTGCAATCCGTTCACCTGTAATGGTTTTGAAAACAACTTCGGGTGCCGGGCGTGGTGTTGATGTAAAAAACAGGAAAAATCCTGCAACCACGCTCAACACACCGACAGTGGTTAAACCCGTTAAAAAGCGTTTATGAAGGTGTTTCATTTTCAGCGGCTTCTTCTGGCTGAGTCTCAGGCTGATGGTAATTATCTGACAACGCACGATAAAGCTGCACCGGACAGACCAAGCGTGAGACAGTTGCTGCAATAAACGCAGTTGCCATTAATGGCAACATGAGTTCATGGTTATCTGTAATCTCCATCATCAAAGCAAACGAGGTCAGCGGTGATTGCAAAACACCGGCAAAATAGGCTGTCATTGCCAGAACGATAATAACGATTCTGGGTGCAAGGGTGATATGATCAGCCAAACTGGAGCCAATTCCGCCTCCGATCGCTAGTGATGGAACAAATATTCCACTGGGTATGCCGCTAATAAATGTGAGTAAGGCTGCGATAATTTTATACAGTGGATACAAAATATCAGGTGTTTGTTGCTGATTTAAAATTGATACAGCTGCCGGATACCCGGTACCAATACTGCTGCCGCCAGAAGCCCATGCAACTGCTGCCAAAGCCAGACCACAGATGAAAGCCACGCCAACATAGTGCAATTGATGACGTTTGACCAAACCATCAGCGACAATACAGCAGCGACTAAACAAGCCACCTGTTATTCCACCAACTACAGCACACAGAGGAATAACCAGCCAGCCTGTACTCCAGGGTAGTACCGCAGAATGATTATGGAAGAAAATATAGTCTCCAGATAAGGCATATGCTGTGGCTCCGGCAATGATAATTGCAGTCAACACCAGGCTACTGATGTTTGCCTCTAATGTGCGCCCCATTTCTTCAATAGCAAACAGGATTCCGGCAAGCGGGGCACTAAACATGGCCGCAAATCCGGCAGCACTTCCAGCCAATATAAGACCTCTTTCACGATAATGTGGTGGAAATCCGCCCATTCTACCAACTGATGCCATAATCGACGCACCGATTTGTACAGAAGGACCACCGAGTCCTGCAGACGCTCCCGAAAAAATACCCGCAACCGGTAACAGTATTTTCCCCAAGGCAATACGAATTGAAACCAGATTACGCCGCTGGGTAAAATCTCCTGTAATTTCAAGCGCACGCTTGACTTGAGGAACACCACTGCGTTCTGCTCCCGGAAACAGATGTTTGGTAAGAATAGCGATTAAAACCAGGCCGCACGGTGAAATAATCCAGATCAGCCAGGGTTTACGCTCGAGTAGAGTCAGAATGATCACTTCAGATTGATTGGCAAAGCGATTCAGTAACCAGATCAAAATCCCGACAATGACTGCGCCACACCAGAATATCAGGTGTTGTGCCCAGGGATGGCTTGATAGAAAAGAAAGTTTGGATTTTGTCTGAGTCATTGTTGTTGATTTTGTTTCTACCATACAGGAATTCAGGAATGATTGGGATGACAATATTAACATGAGCCATGTTGTCTGGGCTTTCACTCACTCCTCATTTCCAATCCTGGAACAAAGTGAACTCAAGCGTTTTCAGGGAGCCGTCATTCCATATCATTAGTAAGGTATTGCATCGAATCAAGGTCAAGCAGGAAAAACGATTTTTTTGATATGATCAACCTCCGGATTGCTCAAAACTAGCTAAAATAGTCTACACTTGTTACGGGGTTTCATAATTTTGTATAGCCAGAGTGAAATAGCAATCTATCCTGACTGCTAGAAAGTACTCTGAATGATTTTTCTCAAGGATAGTTATGTTGACAACAGCGAATACCGACCGAATGTTTCCAAACAACAGCTGGGCGCCATTGCTGATCGTAATAATAGCAATGATGTTGTATTCATCATTGGCATCTGCCGCTATCTATCAGTGCAGGAATTCGAGCGGTAAAATCGCATTCCAGGATCATCCATGTAATGACACAGGAATCAACGACAATCGTTATCATGATAAAACAGGCACCATCGCCAAAGATGATAAAAAACACTTCCTGTGGAAAGCAACACGTAACGGTGAAACAGTTTACCTGCTGGGCTCAATTCATGTTGGACGCCCTGATATGTATCCTCTAAGCGTTTCTGTCATGGATGCATTCAACAAATCGGATGTGCTCATGGTCGAAGTCAACGCCGAAGACGTTGACCAGCTTGAGCTCGCACAGCACGTCAATCTTATCGGAATGTATCCACAAGGCACGACGCTGGAAAGTAAAATACCACCAGAGGTATGGGAATCACTTGTCGCAACGGCAAAAGCTTTAAATGTGCCAGAAGTCATGTTTCAGCAACAAAAACCCTGGTTAGCCAATATTACGCTTGCAAGCGCAATGATGAACAAAAGTGGTTATCAGGCTGAGTATGGTATTGACAAGCATTTCCTCAAACAAGCAAAAGCGTCCAATAAAGAGATTCTTGAGCTGGAGTCTGTTACCAGTCAAATGCAATTATTTTCCAGCTTAAGTGAAGAAGAACAATTAAGCCTGCTAAAAAACGGCCTGAAAGAAATGCAGCAAGGCTCAGTTTTACTTGACAAACTGGTGAATGCCTGGGTTACTGGAGACCACCAAGCGATTGATAAAATATCACGTGAAAACATGGGGATTGATACTAAAAACTCTTCTCTTTATAAAGTCATGATTCTCGACCGTAATCACTCGATGGCAGAAAAAATAATCAATCTAATAAAAGATCACAGAAAATATTATGTCGTGGTTGGTGCTGCTCACCTGGTGGGTGCACAAGGCATACCTGAGTTGTTAAAAGCCCAAGGATTTTTAATCGAGGAACTTTGAAATGTACTCGTTCAAACCTATTCTGACGACTTAACAGAAAATGTTTCCTGCAGCGTTTCAAGTTCTTCCCACAGCGCATAGGCATGAGCAAGCTTTTGCTCGATTTGTTTTGCTTGCTCAAGTATTGTACTGATGTGTTGCTGATCGTCCGAATAGAATTCAGGCGCTGAGATTTGGTCATTCAGTTCTGATTGCTGTGTTTCCAGTGTATTGATTGTTTCCGGTAACGAATCAAGTTGCTGTTGTTGTTTATAACTTAGTTTCTTTTTACGAGTCTGGGTTTTAGCATTTTTTTCGATTGGTTGTGTTGGTAGCTCGTTCTTTTCAGGCTGAGATGTCTTACGCTGGTGCAGCCAATCGGTATACCCACCAACATATTCATTTACCTGTCCCTGTCCTTCAAAAACAAATGTACTGGTGACGACATTATCCAGAAATGTTCGGTCATGGCTGACCAGCAACACAGTTCCTTCAAATTGAACCAGCAAGTCTTCAAGTATTTCCAGTGTTTCTACATCAAGGTCATTGGTCGGCTCATCAAGCACCAGCATATTTGCTGGTCTGGTAAATAATTTTGCCAGCATCACCCGATTTTTTTCACCTCCAGATAAGCTGGAAATTGGTTGCCGGGCGCGCTGTGGTGAAAACAAAAACTCTTTCAGATAAGTCATGATGTGAACTGTGCGTTTGCCAATGGTTAACATATCCACACCGTCGCCCACACAGTCAATAACTGTCTGCTCCGGATTCAACCGGGTACGTAGCTGGTCAAAATAAGCAATTTCCAGATTCGTACCCATTTTCAGCTTTCCACTGACTGGTTTTTGTTTTTGCAACAACACATTCAGCAATGTTGTTTTACCGATGCCGTTGGGACCAACCAATCCCACCTTGTCACCACGCATAATCAGTGTGGAAAAGTCTTTAAAAATCGGAGTATCACCATAGCTGAATGAAATATGTTGTGCTTCTATCACCAATTTTCCTGACTGGGCGCCGTTTTCAAGCGATATCTTGACTGTTCCTTGTTGAGCTCGTCTCTGACGCTGCTCGCTACGCATTTTTTTCAGTGCACGTACCCGACCTTCGTTGCGGGTTCTGCGCGCCTTGATGCCTTGCCGTATCCAGACTTCTTCGGCAGCCAGCTTTTTGTCAAATTCGGCTTCAGAACGCGCCTGTGATTCGAGTAATTCAGCTTTCCGCTGCTGATAGGTTGCATAATTTCCAGGCCAGCTTGTTAACACCCCTCTGTCCAGATCAACGATACGCGTAGCCAGATTACCCAGAAAGGTACGATCGTGGGTCACGAACAATAAACCACCGGAAAAATTCAGGCACTGTTGTTCAAGCCAGTCGATTGCTTCAATATCCAGATGATTGGTTGGCTCATCCAGTAACAATAAATCAGGTTCAGCAACCAGCGCTCCAGACATCGCAACCCGTCGTTGCATACCACCGGATAAGGTACTGATTTTTTGATCTTGCTGTAACCCCATGCCTTCCAGATAATTGCTTATTCGTGCCTGCACATCCCAGCCATTTTTAGCATCAATTTTGTGTTGTAAAGCAGATAATTTGTCAATATCCGCACCGGCAAGATCACCACCCTGGGTAAGCGCATGGTATTGAATCATCCATTGACCAATTTCTCCAAAACCTTGCGCAACAACATCGTAAACAGAAGCATCTTCGGCCCAGTCTAGATCCTGATTCAGTATATTGATACGGCAACCAGGTTGGCGCCAAAGTTCACCGCTATCGAGGTGAACCTGATCCGCAATCAGCTTCATCAGAGTCGATTTACCCTCACCATTACGGCCTACCAGAGCAACGCGTTCACCACTCTCAATTTGAAAATCGACATGATCCAGTAGTGGATGCATCCCGTAAGCAAGACAAGCTTTGGAAAAACGAACAAGTATCATGAATAATCGTGTCGGGTTAAAAAGTCTGGGTTTGAGTTTTACAGGGCTTAAAACAATAACTGTGTACAATATAGAAATGATGCAGTAGCATCGTCATATCCATTATAGTGAAGATTTGCCTCTATCGCTTGCATGATTGCACTTCGATGCCGACTAAAATATGGAAATAGAAAAGATTACCTGTCCATTGTTCATACCAGTTGCGAACCACAGAAGAGGAAGTTGCCATGTTGACTCAAACTGAACCCGAACACAGAGATCTCTGGGAACAACATTTTCCGAGCTTTGCAGAAGCACAAGACCCTGCTGTTAATGATTTTATGCACAGCGCCAAACTCATCAATGTGTCTGACCGCCAAATGGTCTTCTCTGTCGGCGACCCATGTGAAAATTATTTGTTGCTACTGGAAGGTCAAATCCGCGTTCAGTTAATCGCAGAAACAGGACGGGAGGTGATGTTGTACACAGTATCATCTGGTGATTCTTGCGTACTGACAACATCCTGCCTGATGGAGCATAAACCTTATCCAGCCGAAGCTTTCACAGATGCTGATATTCGTGCTTTTCTGATTAGCGAAGCTGATTTTAATAAAGCGCTTGAAAAATCTGACTTCTTCAGAAAATATGTATTCAGCAATATTTCAAACCGATTATCCAGTGTTATTCATCGCATGGAAGATGTTGTACTCAATCCAATTGAAGCACGTCTCGCGAAATATCTGCTTTCAATTGACGAACCTGTCATTAAAAAAACCCACCAGGAGCTCGCCTCTGAAATGGGAACAGCCAGGGAAGTCATATCGCGGCATTTGCGACAATTGAAAATATCTGGGTGGGTACAGCTATCTCGAGGAAAAATAACACTAATCGACCGGTCAGCTCTAGAAAAATTAATTATTTCCGAGTAATGTGACTTTGTCACTGAACTTTTTACCTGAGACAGATACTATGGCACCGTGCTTTCAGAAATTGTCCCGGTGCGTTCTTGCCTTCCCTCTTCTGATAGACTGGATTAACTGACTAATCAAGCAGTTGATAACAGCGATGTGTTGCACAGGGACAGTTAGAAAGCTTTTTACGTTACTAACTGTCACAGGAGACATATTATGATCGCTGCAATATTAGATTTTTTACAATTCGGACCACATGAAGTTCCTTTCGTCGCACCGCTGATGACCATGGGTGCTTTAGGTTTTGTATTTATTTTATGGTTTATTAACGATATTGAAAAAGAAAGAAAAGCAGATGCTGCGAAAAACCTCACAAGTAAAACCAACTCACAAAAGTAATTGATATTCATTTCACCCCAATTAATCAGGACATCTTTATCGTTGATTCATCGCGTGTGCATCTTAAAACCTTGCTGACTAATTCAACACCCTGTTGGCAAGGCTTTAACAATTATAACGTGCTCGTGATGATGTTCTAATTAGACCAGAATAACCCGCTCATCTTTTCATCTGATAGCATTTCCAGCCAGGAAGTATCGCCAGCCCCATACGATATTTTGTATGTTCCAGCCTATGCGTTATCATAGCCGATAGCTCTATCATCCTTATACCGCAGCGGGTTAACACATCATGCGCTTTTATCAGCAACGACTCTTTTTAGCAGCGGTTTTCATTCCGCTTTGCTCTTTAGCAGACAATACACTGCCTTATCGTTCTCCAGATAACATCCTGGAAAATCCGCCAATTGCCGGGGAAGGATTCAACACCGAGTTTTTAGGCGAATCAGTCACTGTTCCTTCGCTTAATCGACGGTCGATTAATGCCTGGTTAGTCGGCGCTGCAATGAATATTCCTGCACCCTCATCACGCAAAGTTGAACCCATCGCTGCACTGTATTTCTGGCGCCGACCTGATGACAAAAAAATATTCTATGGCGATGTATCATTCTTATATAACAGCCTGTTTTTCGCCAAAAACTTTGAAGGTTATAAAAACTTCGAGTGGGTGCTAACATTCGAGAACTTCACAGTTCCCCTCGCTCAAAATGAAATAATCGACGGCCGTGATGATGAAGATCAGGAATTAATCTGGGGCTATGTACGACCTGGATTCGGGATCGGTTATCGAACCAATATTGCGCCATTTCATGAAGACAATATGTTTGCAGCTGATTTTACAATTGAGCCGGGTTTTCTTTATTTTGCTGATTCAAACACAGGCGCAGGGTTTCGTGATCCACAAGACACATTCGAGCTGCGCACAAAATTACAAATCCGCATGGATGCGATGACCCGAAATTTGTTGAGCTTACCGAGCAAAGGCTTTATTGCTGGTGCCGATGCACTATTCGGTCATCGTTTTAACTGGGAGCGTTGGGGCATTAATGATAGTCATTCAGCATCTGAAGGTCGCAATTACGCATCACTTACAGGCTATTCAGCAATCGCTACCGGTTTGCCATTTCTAAGCAAGCGACATCGTCTGATCAGCAGTTTACATGCAGGCTTTGGACACCAGATTGATCGGTTCAGTCACACCCCAACAACCCGCTTATACGGTGGTATCAACCCGGTAGCAGAAGAGTACCATAGTGGCTATCTACCCACAGTCCCCGGAGCCGCAATGCTCGAGTTTTATCCAAAACGATACGCAATCGCCTATACAGAATATCGCTACTCAACAACATTTTTCTCATTTGCACATGTTTATGCTGGCGCCGCTTATATGAATGCCAAACGCCAACACAATGCAGGCGTTCGTCGCTCTGAAACAATCATGCCGTTTGTTGGGGCCAGGTTCACAACCGGTTTTCTGGGTAATACAAGATTAGTGCTGGACGCAGCCCATAACTTCGGAGTGAAGCGTAAAAACAATGGTTACGGAGGAACCCAGATTGTGGTTTCTGTTACTGGGGCATTTTAGCCCGAGTGTTTTTACATAACACAGCAAGAGAGTCAATTACAGTTTAATATCGGAATCTATGTGCAATTTAACTCCGGTTTTTCGTCACATGTATTTGGCAAATACATTAATCAGCTGATACTGTAAGTGGTAGCTGTAACGATACAACGTCTACTCCAGTTTAACATTAGCAAGAGCCCCCATGGAACTCATTTCCTGGCAAATTTGAGCATAACGTAAATTCGCTTTTGCATGTTTAAACTTGTGAAGTTTAAGCGAATTTTTGGCGGCCTCCTGAGCTTTTATACAATCCCCCTGTTTCCGGTACACTTCGCTAAGATTGCTCCAGGTCGTTGCAAGACTTGTCTTTTCTCCATCATATTCAAGCCTGGAAATATAGTACTCAATGGTTTTTTTTGCAGGCTGGTGTGCAACGGTATTCGCATAAGCTAATTCGAAATAGATATCGGCAGGGTTAACATAGACTGTTGGTGAATTATCTATCAACCTTAAGACGTTTTCCAACTGACGCATCCCTTCCAACACGATCGTGTCATCCTTTTCCCATTGCCCTTTTCTGATTAGTATTTTGCCCTTGGTACGCAGGTATCGTGGAGAATCAGGTTGTTTCAATAATGCCTGGTCAATAGATGCGAGTGCTTTATCAAATACATGATACAGGCTGCTATACCGTGCCAGCATATAGTATCCGAATGCATCATCACCCCGCTCCCGCGCGTAATTAACCAATTGCCGCACAGCTGGGCCGGCTGCTGCAAGTGTTTCTGGTTGGCTGTCTATCCGTTTCCCGTTTAACCCTTGATGAAGGTGATATCTGCGAAACACAAGTTGCCATAAAGCACCGGGATGTGTCGGATCCTGTCTTATAATAGCCTCCAATCGTCTTTCAAAAACCGAACCACTACTCCCAGGCATGCGGTACTCCCACAACGCTTTTTCAAGCAACTGATCCGCGCTGTCTTGAGCATATGTTGTATTCTGATAACCACAACAAATCACAAGTGTAATCAATAGCCTCAGAATAACTACCATTTTATTGTTGCTCATATCATTGCTCTTGTTAAAACAAACCCAGCCCAGAAAAAAGGATGAGAATACTGTTCACTGTTAATCAGCTGTTGCTGAACGTTTTTAAGCGATTGTTCTGGTTGCCTGTTTAGTTCATACGCTTGATAGAATTGCTGTATCAAGGTGCTGGTTGCTTGATCATCTACTGACCAGAGTGGTGCAATAACTGCCTGTGCCCCACTGAACAATAAAGTACGTTGAATTCCAAAAATATCACGGGAAAATGAACTGTCGATCAAACCCGTTTTGCAACTCGCCAGAGTAACCAGTTCAATATGACTCATATCAATCGCTCCAATTGCATTGGCATCCCATAAAGCACCGCTATCAGAATGATCCCCGGCACTTAAATAAATGCCTGAGCGCATCGGATCCTGAAGATAATAGACACCGTGCGCACCAATATGCAGGAAAGAAGCATCCTTGCTATTGTTGATTGCCATTTCCAGCTTAGCCGGTGTACATTGCTCTGCGGTTAAAGCTTTTAAGTCCTCATGAAATAACTGTTCTAACAGTTTTCCTGTATCACCCTGGAACGGTAATCGGGCATGCGCGATGGCAGGATCAACACAGCTAATTCCACGCTTGGTCAACTTCTGTTTCCGGGGTATCTGAGTAATAGAGCGCAACGAAGCAACGCGAACAATTGCAGTCTGCTCTGTCAAATAGTGATTCTCTAACTGTAGCACTCCAAGAGGAATTGCCGAAAACAATCCATCAGGACAGTAAAGTAAGGTGGTAATTCCTTGTAGATACTTCTGAACTGGTTTTAATACTGCTTTACTAAGTCGTTGTGATGGCTTTCGATAAAAATCATAATACGGGTTGGTAAGCGTTATTTGCAGCTCTTTAATTGCAGATGAAATTGCCTGGTACGATTCCGGGCTGTCATAATAACGTAACTCATCTCTGGTTAACAAAAACAATCCCAGCTTGTTTTCCTGTGCATAAATAGAAAAAACAGCAGTATCAGCTTTCAATCGATGTTGTATCTGCCTGATTTGATGGGCAGTAACATCAGTGCCAATGGAAACATTGCGTATTTGTAATGCTGTTTGTAATTGTTGTTGCTGTTTGCGTTGCTGCTCCAGTAGCCTGGCATAGTTTGCCCATAATTCGATACCTTGACTGATTTGACAGCGTCAAGGCTGTCTTGCTCCAGTTCGTCCGTTGATAATTGTACCTGCTCAGCAGATTTAAAAAACGCCGTTCTTTCCTGAGCATGCTGACGCTGTAAATCCGTTAACTGGCGATAGACACCTTGCTGTCCTGAATCTTCCCGTATATCTGCTAATGTACGTGCTTTACTCGTTTCCAGTAACGCAAGAGCAGAATAATAATCCTGTTCTTGCAAATAGATATTAACGAGTTGATCTATTCTATGTCGATTTTCCTGATCAAGTTTTGCCCGTGCCACATCACCCAATGCATAACTACGCGCCAGCTCATAATAATTCAGCGCTTCAGTATAATATTGTCTGGCTTGGCTACGATCTCCCTGTTCGTTGTAACAACTCGCCATTGTCGACAACAAGGCATAATAGGAAAGACTGGTTTTTTCCTGCTCACTGAACTGTGACGTGACTTGTTTGATCAGTGGTATGACTTGATCACAGTGATTTGTCTCATGTAATAATGCCGAATAAACATCTGCAGCATGATATCGGGCTGTCTTTTCATCACTTGACATACCTGTTGACTGAGCAAGGTTCTAGGCT
>DRLZ01000288.1 GCA_011322755.1 Crenotrichaceae bacterium | reverse complement strand
TCTCCAGCAATACTGGCAATCAGATTGTCGAGAGAAAAAAATTGCGATAACGAGTTGGTATTGGTACCAAGCCGGCCGGTTAGTGTGAGGTCTGGATATAAATCAGCCAGCGCCACGCCAATACGCTGATTACTGGCAATGGCTCTGAACTCAGCCGCATTGAGGTCGGGGCGGTGATCCAGCAATTGCAGAGGAATACCTGTGATTTGCTCATTCAGTGCGGGCAACTTTGCAAGTACTGAATCATCAACATTGCGTGCAACCGGTGTTTGTCCCAGCAATGTATCCAGCGCATGACTTGCCAGCTCCACATCCAGCGTCAAAGCAGTCTGGCTGGCTTGCGCCGACAACAGGTTTTCCCGTGCCAGCCGTACGTCTACGGCAGATGCACTGGTAACGCCTCGTCGATAACGTCGTTCGACTGCTTCCAGAGTCAGTTGGCGACTGGCAACAATCTGCCGGGCGACATCCAGTCGTTGCGCAGTCATCACCAGCTCAACATATTGACGCAAGACATTGGCAATCAGTGTATTGGTAATTGACTGACGATCTTTTTCAAGTGCTGCCAAATCAGCTTTCGCCGCCGAATGTGCATGGCGCAAACGTCCAAATAAATCCAGCTGCCAACTCATCGACAATGTCACCGAATGACGTGTGGAGAAATCGCCACTACTGGTATTACTTACAAATCCGCCCCCGCCATTGCCGGTAAACCGGGTAGATGTACTAATAAAGTTTCGACGTGGTGCATAGCTGAGACTCAACGACGGCCAGAAACCGGCAAATGCCGAATCCAGCAAGGCTTGTGATTCCAGCATATTGGCGACAGCCAGTTTAAGGTCTTGATTGTGTTGTAACGCTTGCTCGACCAGCTGATTGATGTGTTGATCATTAAACTGATGCCACCACTCAATCTGCGCGCCAGCTGTTGATGCTTGCCGGGTATTTTCCGGAGCCTGTAAATAGGGTTGCGTCACTAACTGTTGTTGCTCGCTGCGTTGATAATCAGTCACCATTGAACAGCCAGTGAACAGTATCGACAGCCCGATAAGCATCAACTGCAGTGAGCGAAACAACCACCGGTATCCGTGAAACATTGCCTGATTCATGATTGTGCGTGTTCAGCTCGGATACCAGCCAGACTAACCGAATAAATATGCTGAACCAGACGCTGCATGGCTTGTTCGTCAAGCTCTATATCAGGATACAAACGGGTCATGATCGGCTTGCCGATTTTATAAAGATTGCATTGACCAATAACGCTGAAACAGTGGAAGCGCAATGTTTCCTCGGCACAGTTCTCTGGCAATAACGCGGCAACAATATCTCGCAATTGCAAATGAACCGGGCGGATCAGTTTTTCAACCACCTTGTCCAGCACCGGGCTTGGATTGGCAAGCTCCTGCATATGAATCTGATCGAGCAGCGATTCCTTACCGATTTTCAGACCACGTTGCAGAAACCACTGAATAAACGCAAGTAACTGTTGTTCCGGCTGCAAATTATCCTGCATAAAATCAGGTGGAGCTGAACTGTCCTTTTCACAGCCATAAACGATTACCTCGGCGTAAAAGTTGGCCTTGTCCCGAAAATGGTAATTCACAGCAGCAATATTGGTGCCCGCGCGTTTGACGATTTGCTGGATCGTAGCCGCCTGATAGCCTTGCTCGGCAAATACATCTAGAGCCGCATCCAGCAAACGTTGAGGAGTATCTGTTGCCATAGGCTTTATATTAACACTTGAAACAATAATTTCAAATATCTATTTGAATTATTTGTATAACAAATAAAAGACTTTGCGTGAGCTCACTCAATCATACGTACCACATCACACAATACAGATACGCAAACAATTTGTAATTGGACAGTCGTCCTATTTTTCTATATAAAATCGGTTAACTCCGTTATCGCATCATTGCTGTACTCGCGAGTTATCTCTGCGAAACAATACAACAACAGGAATTTTTAACAATGACCAAAAACCGAAAAACACTCTGCTTTTTATACGCTTCTGTTACCTTGTTATTCTCAATCAACGCCCATTCATTGCAATTACCAACAGCTCCTGTTGATTTGGACTTCTATGATGATGGGAAACCCGGCAACCTAAAAGTACGTCTGGGTCAATTACTTTTTTTTGATAAAATTTTGAGCGGCAACCAAAACATCTCATGTGCAACATGCCATCACACACTGACCGATACAGGCGATGGTCTGTCCCTTCCTGTTGGTGAAGGTGGTCAAGGCTTAGGGATTGCACGCGATACTGGCACGGGAAGTAGTGCAATTCACGCTCGAGTGCCTCGAAATGCACCACCAGTTTTTAACCTGGGCGCACGTGAATTCACTAAAATGTTTTACGATGGAAGAGTAGAAACTGATTCCAGTCAGCCATCCGGTTTTTCCACGCCCGCACAAGACGATTTACCAAGCGGTCTGGATAATGTACTTGCTGCTCAAGCCATGTTTCCGGTAACTTCTGCAGAAGAAATGGCGGGACAATCGGGTGAAAACCCGCAAGCAGACGCTGCTGCAGCAGGAAATCTACCGGCGGTTTGGAGAATAATTGCCGATAAACTAAGAGTCATCCCCGAATACGTTAATTTATTCAAACGAGTTTACCCTGCTGAAATAACCAAAGCTGCTGATATCAACTATGTTCACGCAGCAAATGCAATCGCAGCATTTGAAGCAGAAGCCTGGCGATTTGACAAGAGTCCTTTCCATCGGTTTTTACGAGGGGAACGCAAAGCAATGAGCCGACCAGCATTAAGGGGAATGAAAATTTTCTTTAGTAAAAAAGCCGCTAACTGCGCACGTTGTCACAACGGAACGTTCCTGACCGACCAACAGTTTCACTCGATTGCAATGCCACAAATCGGCCCGGGAAAAGGAGACAATCAAGAAGGTTATTCCGATGGACACGATGACTTTGGTCGTGAAAGAGTTACCAGCCTCATCGAGGATCGCTACACGTTCAGAACACCAACACTCAGCAATATTGCCTTAACCGCGCCTTATGGTCATGATGGCGCCTACGATACACTGGAAGACATGCTCAAGCATCATCTAAACCCTGTTGCATCATTACTTGACTATAATCAATCTCAAGCAGCACTGCCATCACGGCCAGACCTGGATGCCTTGGACTTTATTGTTATGGATGATCCGCAGCGAATCAATGCTATCGCCGATGCCAATGAACTGAAGGCAACCAAACTAAGCTCAAAAAATATTGCTTATTTAATTGATTTTTTGAATGCTTTAACCGACCCTGCAGCAATCGATCTCCGCAAAAACACACCAAAACGTGTTCCCAGCGGTCTTCCGTTAAGAGATTGAAATCCATCAACGACTGAATCAACCGCAATGCAATCGTTCAATTGAATCTGAACGATTGCATTGCGTATTTCAACGATCAGTCAGCTATCATACTTATTACTTGACTATCCACAGAAAGCATCAAACTATGCAGGCAACGCTGATTGCACTATTTTGGATTTCCATACAACCTCTGCGACCTGAACACTCTATTCAGGATTTGGATACTCTGGCACGGGTTGATTTATAATCAGCCATAAACCTTGAGACCCTATCAAAACAATCCGACATTTTGTATGCTATAGCTTACTGTATCTCTCAACAAACCAAGGCGTTGAATCATTATGGCATTGACATCAAGCTCCCTGATCAGACGAAATAAAGAAATCATTTCTAGCGAGATTGACTGTGAAACCGTGATGATGGATCTAAATCTAGAAAATTATTTTGGCCTGGAAGCAATTGGCACACGGATCTGGCAGTTGCTGGAAAATGAAACCACCTTACAGGCACTGTGTGAACAATTAACTGAAGAATTTGAAGTGGGTTGGGATCAGTGTATGGAGGATGTGCGTACTTTTCTCGGTGAACTTTCTGCACAAAATATGATTCAAGTGCTCTGAATCACTTGCAATGCATGATTGAGGTTCAATCCTTCCCATTCGTATAAGACAAAAGCAGCTATGCAATTCAAAATCCCGGACCTGCCAGCCGGCTTGCATGTCAGACCATCACTTGCATCCGACAAGCCTTTTCTGGAAACTCTATATAAATCAGTGCGTGAGGATCTCGACTCAATCAACGACACTCCTGACTTGATCGAATATGTAAAAGAGCAGCAGTATGACGCACAAACAGAGAGTTATGGCGATCAATTTCCAAATGCAGTGTACTTTGTTATTGAGTATCACCATGAAGCTGTAGGCAGAGTAACTCTGGATTTTAGCTCGAATGAAATTCGTATTGTCGACCTCTCCCTGATTAAAAAAGCACGCGGTAAAGGACTTGGCACCGGTATAATCAATGCTTTTATCTCCTGCGCAGAAACAACCCATACGCCTTTGACCCTCGGCGTACTCAGCCACAATATTCAAGCCAAACAGCTCTATCTTCAGTTAGGCTTCTTGATTGAAAACATTCGTCCTCCCAGAGACTACTTGATCTACTATCCTAAGAGTATGGGACAAAAGCCGTGAAGTATTTGTAAAATATTACTGAGAAGCAATCATTAGCTTCAATACACACTCAAACAATCAAATAGGGGTTAATCCACCCGGGATATTCTTCTGATTGTGACAACTCATTCATTTGCTGGTAACAGATAGCCGGCAGCTGAAGATGTTCCTGACTATGGTTGTAGCTGTCAGTTTCTGTGCCCTGTTGTGTACAACTTAAGGTGAATTCCAGCCTGGATTCTGCTACAGGATTATTGGGTAAAAAGCTGGTTCCCCCTCTTGGGCCATTCATTCGGCAGCATCGTAATGCATTATTGAATGCTACGCCCTCTGTTTCACTAACTGATAATGCTTCTGCAATGAGCATACCTGACTCATAAGCAATCAAACTGTAGGGGTTTGGTCGTTGTTTCATTGCACTAGCGCAAGCACCCAGATAGGACTGAGCGCTGTGAGCCGTTTTATCCCAAGTGCTAATGGACATCACATCTTTTGTCATACCACCTACTTTCTGCATAACATCTGGTTCAACGCCAAAAGGGAATGACATCAATGGAATCAAATTTAGATCGGGACAATTTCCAACAGTCTGGAAAAACTCAACAGCCTCTTGTCCTGAATAATTCACAACGATAACATCTGTTTCCACTTCAATCAGTTTGCCGAGATCGACAAAAGGCCTATCTTCCTGCACTCGTCGACGCGAAACAAGAGTATTCACCAGTCTGCCGCCTGCACTGTCTACTCCAAAATCAACGGCTGCAGAAATACCGTAACCTCCGTCATTAAATGAACAGGCCAGGGTTACACGACGGCCGAAGCGTTTTACCGCTTGGTAACCCAACATCCACCCGCATTGCCAGAGATGAAAGGAATTGATAAACGTGAGTTCGTTTTCTGCACTGTTCGGTATCAGATTTTCTCCTAACGTACACACAACAACAGGCACACCTTCATCTCTAATCAGGCGACTCAAATCAATCAAGCTCGCTGGATTAAGTGGCAAAACAATCAGTTCTACTTCTTGTTCCAGAATCAGTTGTTGAATCGCACTGCAGACATCGCGTTCTCTGGACATGGTATTGCCCGCCTGAACATGTAGATCAATGTTATTCAGAGCCGTTCCCAGACCCTGCTTAACCGAATCTAAAAAGTTGCGTGAAAGTCGTGGAAAACAATCCGACCGTGGCGTTATGACACCTAATTTAAGCATTAACCGAGATGACTTGAGTAAACGAATGAAAAAACCAGGTTAGTTCAGAAAAACTTTATTCAATCGTTCATTGCTTCATCAAGCCGGCTAGCTGCGGGAAGGAAAAATCCCTTGTAAAGCAATAATAAAATTAACTACAGTATATGGCTGCAGGTTTGTATGGGGTTGACCACCCCCAGCATTCGCATTAGTTACAGTGGTACCATTGTCTGTAATGGACTGATCCGCCATGAGTTTGTCTATATTCGGATTATAAGGCTTAAAAGCATTACCGCCAGCATGAGAAGCAATCATATTCCCCGCTGGATTATTGCTGTTTGCAGGGCCTTTTTCTGCGTTTAAACGCGCTTTGAGGTCGACCGTAGCTGCATGTGTATGCGCAGGCATTTGTAATACGGACAATGTCACATTTTCTACACCACCTCGTTGTCCCGGTCGATAAGAGGATAAACCGGGTCCTTGTCCAGAATGAACAGGAACGCGGCCACGCAGGTCTGGCAAACTAAAAGTCGTGCGCCCATCTCCGCCGTAAGTGGTACCCAGGAGTGAAAACAGCGCTGTATTCTGTGATATAGCCAAAAGCTGTCCACTACAAAAACCCCAACTTCTGGGAGCAAAATTACCGCCGAACATGATGATTTCTGCTATAAATGGCTCTGACATAACACGCCCTCTTGCATTGATAATTGTTATTAGAAGAATACCTTTGCTACTAGATTTTGAACTATCGTCAGTGAATAGTCGCTATTCGACTGTATAAGGCGGTAAATACTCCAGCCCGAGATCCGCTATCAGCTCAGCATTCAGCGCCTCAATATCCATGGTCACAGTGACGCAATCACGACCACTTAGCATACTCCCCACTGTACGCATGACCGAAGCATTACCATCGCTGATGTATAAGCTCTGGTTTTCCCCGGCAATCGCGGTAGCAGGAACTACATTATTTTCACTTGCAGATGCTAATAAATAAACTGATCCACTACAATCCCGGCTTGTGAAATAAACAAAAGGGTGTGTCACATGATCTATTCTGTATCGATAGACATTGACTAAAACGGTCTCTGTTAGTCCAGGCAGCTCAAGTACTACCTGTGCTCTATCACCAGTAGACATCAGCTTCACAACATGACCAATGACACGGTGATTTGTGTCTACCATCAATAAATCCTGTGTTGTGGAAAATTGTTGCGCGACTGGACTATCCATACCAGCAAAAAAAACCACTCCTGTGAGTAAAAATATCTGCAATACTGATCTGAATGATTTCATGATATATCCTCTCGTAGCGGACTTACCGCTTCATTTTGACTCTGTGACAATAGAAAGTTTTTGAGCAAGGTAAAGTGTGCTTCAAAATACCGGCCGTTTTCATTGCTCCATGCTGGCTCAATCCATAAACGAATCGTTCCAGCCTGTGCATGTTCAAAATGATAAACACCCTTTTCTAATGCTGATGTCGGAAGCGCTTTAAATCGAAGCCAAAACTGATCGAGCTGGTCTGTGCCCCATGTATCGACCACCTCAACCAGTTCTACTTCCTCGCTCAGGTTCTGATCATCAAAACTGCTTACAATAAAAACTTCACCCTGATACGCCAGGAAGTTTTTATAATTTTGATCGTTCTCCAGAAATTTGCGTTCTTGGGGAGAATTGGGGGTGGTTGGGAGAGGGCTTGCACGAACCAGAGAATCGATTCCTAAACTTGTAACAACAACTGCACTACTGATAAAAAACTTGCGCCTGGTTAACATTTGCACTGTCCCCCACGTAGGATTTCACCTCAAAGTAACTCAACGATATCATGCGGTCAAGCAATCATCAGGATTATTACGAAGCCGGGACTGCCATCACAAAAAATGACCCACAAGAGAGAATGCAGATTTGTTGCTATGGATAAAGTACTTAACCGGATAATCACAACCGATAAAAACCATGTCACTGTTACCTGAATCCGTGCTTTCAATACGGATAACAGAGGGTAAGATATTGGTTTCACAGCGGTTTCAAAAAATCTTATCGTCACCCATCATCGGTTAAGCGGGTATTTGTTAACCGATGTGGAATCAAGAACTTGCGTCATGCACCAGAGTGAAGTCACGAATTAAGGTATTATTCAGACCTGTTGTTGCAACTGCTATTCATTGACACAAACGCGTTATGGATGTAAATATTAGCGGCATGCAACTCCCAGCTCCCACAATTGCCCTGCCAAACTTACAACCGGTACACAAACCAGCAACAATCAAGAACCTCGGTTCTGTCAATATTGAGCCGTTGTTATTGCTGCTGCAAAAATTACCTGATTCCTACTGGAACAACGAAAATCGATTTAAAGAAAACAAATTTCAGGTATTTCATTCCACCCAGCACATTGTGTTTCGCTTTATAGAGAATTTCATGGATCCAAGAGTTTTTTACAGTGAGCCAAGTTGGAAATTGTTTCAACACAGTCTGCTTCCTGTCATGAATGAAGTTGCCGCTCGATACGATTATGCGCACCCTCAATTTCCCAAAGCCATGCTGGCGCGACTCAATGCAGGCGCCAATATAGATCAACACAAAGATAACGGTAATTCCAATCACTATGTGCATAAAATCCATGTGCCGTTACTCAGCACGCCCAAGGTGAAATTTCTGGAAGGAAAACAAACATTTTTTCTCAAGCCAGGAAACGCCTACGAAGTTAACAACTTGATTGCACATGGGGTAGTGAATGACTCAGAACAAGACCGTATTCATTTTATTTTTGAGTTGTTTAATGATGAGCACTCATGATCGTATCGCATCATCGGCAATTTGTTTTTGTTGCTGTCCCCAAAGTCGCATCACAATCCATTAGAAACGTATTGAGATCCTGTACTGTTGCGGGTGACTGGGAGCAGTGCGGTCTTTATGAACGCCGCCTGTTTCCAATCCCACATTTATCCATAAAAGCAACAGGTCATCTGACATTACAGGAGTTAAAACCGTTCCTGACCCAGTACCAGTGGCAAAATTATTTTAAATTCGGTTTTGTACGTGAACCACTGGACAGGTTCCTTTCAGCCTGTTTTTTTTTGATTCCAAGGCTACAACACCACAAAAACCCCAACCAGATGATTCTTGAATATCTTGACAAGCCAGGCTGGTTAAACAAGATTCACTTACTTCCGCAAAGTCATTTTCTATGCACAAACGGTGAGATCAGCACTGATTTTATCGGTCGTTATGAGTCACTGGAGCAAGATATCCTGTTTCTCATGGATAAATTCAGCACTGAATCTCATATTCAAATACCAGCACTCAATAGAACAAAAGCACGAAATCACAGTTTTCTTCCAAATGAGAAAATTGTGACGCAGGTTGAGCAGATTTATGCAAGAGATTATTGCTTGTTCAACTATTCGCCACCATCAGAATCAGCCGACACTGAAGACAATGACTAACCACACGTTTCCAGTGTTCTCAGAACAACATCAAGTCGGTCTGACCTTAGATAAGGCAATGCATGAAGCGGCATGGCTAAACCACCCAGAGTCACTCAAACTCCTGGAGATTTGTATCGAACTAGAAAACATGCCGGAAGCAAAGCATTATATCGATCAAATTCAATGTCATGCAGATTATTCCCCCACATGGATACTCCATGTCTCAAAACTCTACTTTCGAGTACATCGTTATCAGAAAGCATTAGAGACTTTGCAGGCACTACCTGAGTTGCCAGAGTCTGATAAAAAATATAACAAAACAGATTGACCGTGATAGAATCAATTCCAGCCAATGAGAGTAGTCGTTGAAACTCATTGGATAACCTTGGATAAAACTCTGCGGACACAAGCTTGTATGTCTGAACTAATGCAATAAGGATGTCTCAAAAATGAATAAAAAGAAGTCAAGAATGAATCAAACTGATCTTGTTTCTGACAAACCAGAAAAAAAACCATGGAGTGCCCCAAAACTGACCCCGTTAACACGGCGCAATATTGATGGTAAGTCATTCCTCAATACGGCAGAAAGTGGTGGCGGTGGTGGCTATCCAAATTATGGTCCCAGTTAGTTGACTGCCCCGGACACACTGGTTCTTGAAGGGGTACTCGAGCAAAAACAAGAATGACAAGCATTTTAAGGAAGTCACTTGGACATTCATCTCACTTGCTTGTAACGAATGCAGTTGCTAGCAGCGTGATTCATACATGTGTCAAGTACGGTGCTACCGCTTCAGCCGGCAACAGAATCCTGCAAACGCGTCATCCACGGTTTTGTTGCAAGCGGATCAACATGGAACGCCAATACCTCGGGTGAGTGCAGCAAGCCTTCTTCACCTGATGCATTTGGGTTAAGTTGTCTCTTTTCCACAAAATCCACCATGCGTCTGGCGTTATAAATCGCCAGGACACGGTATCCTTGTCCCTTACTATGAACTTGATAGGCAACATTTTTCTCAGTAAATCCAGGATTACGCTGCAACCATGCTACAAGCCTGGTGTGATCATTTCCTGCCAGAATTTTTAACACCGAGTCATCCCGCTCGTTTATCATCGATTGCAGATATTTCGCCAGTGTCTGCGCCAACTGGTTTTGCTGTAGAGCCTGAATGGTTTCTGCGCTAACATCAAAACTCTCTGCAACCAGATAATGCCTGTCTTTTTCCCCATCATTGGCAAATAGCGAGATCTTGTCCATTGCCTGATGTTCCAGCGCGGTTAGAAATGAGCCGGGCGTACGAATGTGTTTATCTACTGTCACGACCCAGGGCAATGCACGTCCGGTTTGCTCAAATCGTGTCTTGACGCTTTGAATTACAGCTGATCGTGGCAATTCATCTTCACGCCCTTCTGGCTTGACGAGAAAGGCATCAACCGCAGTAATTTGGGTCTTGAAACCTTCTCGTTTGAAACGATCGACAATACCGACATAACGCGGCGCATACGGGATACCCGTCCCGTCATAGAGCAGATTAAACTTGTTTGTTCTGGCATGACGCGCCACCATTTGCCGCAGCCGTTTTGCATAAGGCTCTACAAACATGTAGTCATCACTGTGATGATTGGCCGCTGTGAGTACTGTGTACAAATCACTTTTTTTTCGGAATTCATCAAGTGAGGCAATCACGAAGTTATCACCACATTGTGCTTCTGCTATTTCTTCAACTGCTGTTTTACCAGAGCCAGCGCCTCCCATTGACATAACCAGTCTTGGGTTTGTGACTGGCGTTTTGCCTACAAACAGTGCTGCTTTGGCTTGTTCGAGTCTGGCCGTGATTTTTTGCAGTCGATCGTAGGCTATTTCGATACTACGTTGCAATTTCGCATCATCATGAGCCGCACTCATTAATCTTGCTCTTAGCTGCTCATTCCCAGCCAGCTCGAAAATATCTGCATTGTCGGAAGAAAACTCTTTGATCAGCCCAACAATTTCGGTATGGCTGGGCGAACGCAGCCCGGTCAAGACATTGACATCCAGACAAAACAGGGGTGCTTCACCTTTGTCGCCAATCGCTATTCCATCAATTTCCCTGACACCTGATCCACGTAACGTTTCTGTTCCCGGTAAATAGCCAATAATATTCTCCGGACTACACAAGGGAAAATCAGCAAAGTTTTTGCCGGCCATAAAGATTTCATCCTGTATCAGCTCAACAGGCATCAATCCTCCGTTAATTGTTACCAGACAAGCCACACCTTGTTCGGTGACATGTGATAGAAATGGAATGCCATAGATAAATTTTTTGTTTTCTGGCCAGTGACCATAGCTGTTGGGCTTGTTTTGCAGGCTTTTGTTACGAGCAGGATCCAGCGCATGCTGATATGCAATAATGAGATCGTCAAAATTGCTGCCTGTATCGTGCAAGGTGACGGCATCATATTGCTCCAGCCGCCTGAAATCGATACCGCCTTCGTAAACACCCTTAAACGCGGGTAAATTACCCATTGCTGCCATGAAAAAATCCAGGGTTATGCGGTTACCGTAAGCAAACTGTCTGATGCTGCGCATTTGCTGATAAAATTTTGCCAATCTGAACGAAATATCTTCACTGCGAATTACAAAGCCGTTGTTGTCAAACAGCGCGGTTTGCTGATTCAAATCTCCATCAAGTACCAGACTTTCTATGGTTTCACGAAACTGCTTGCGTTTCCTGACATCAGTCATCGCACCCGGTCGATGAGGTGCAGATGCTTGTTCTTTCCAGTCACGAAACATTTCACGATGGATACGTGAAAACAGTTCAGTCAGGTAAGTAACACGCTTCCCCTGATCGTGCGATACAGTTGCCTCCGCTTCTTGTTTAAGCGTAGCGAATAATTGTGTACCCTGAAAAATAGCGAATGCGATGCGCAATTTCTTGAGTTGTTGGTAACCTACGATTTGGATGTTCTGGTTCTTCATACACGATCTGGTTTGCTGCAATACAGAATAAACACTCGATGGGATTTGTGAAAATCATAACCCATGCGGGCTAACTTCATCACGACTCAAGACATTAACGAGAACAAGGCATGTCATCAAATAAAAGACTGCTCTAAGACGGCAAATGCTCTTCTACTTTGCCATCGACGCCAACATAAACCACACTCGCTAGTCCTGAAAAAATTCCATGCTCGACAATACCCGGTGTTGCGTTTAACACATTGTTAAGTGCATCAACATGCCTGTCAGCATCAAATTCGACATCCAGAATCAGGCTGCCATGGGATGAAACAGCAAATCCATCTTGATTGGCATTTTGACGTAAACAACCACGCCCGCCCAGCTCTTCCAGACTTTGTTGAACCATTTTCCAGGCAAACGGCAAAACCTCCACAGGAACCGGAAATCGTTCCCCAATATGATGAACACGTTTTGACTGGTCAACAAGCACAATAAATTGATGACAAGCTTTGGCAAGCAGTTTTTCACGAACCAGATCTGCACCCTGACCTTTTAACACCGTTAAGTCAGGCGTCACTTCATCAGCACCGTCAACATACAAATCCAGCTTTGAAACTTGCTCAATTGAAATCAGCGGCAATCCGACTTCAGCTGCCTTGACTGCGCTAACAACTGAGCTTGACACCGTTGTTAGCTGCAGATTGTCCTCTTGCGCACGGCGCGCCAGTTCTTCAATAAAATAATTCGCAGTTGATCCGGTACCTAAGCCAACCAGCATCCCGCTTTCAACTTGTTTTGCAGCCTCTATGGCTACGCGTTGCTTGTCATTCATAGTGCGTCCTCATCTGCAGTAATCCCGTCATCAGTGTACTGATGAACCTTTATTCATTCATTTTCTAATCATAGATTCCTGACTTTCTCGAGGATTTCCTGTGCATGACCTTGTGGCGAAACAGCGTAATTCACATCAACAAGTTGACCTTGCTTATCAATAATGAATGTTGACCTCACCATTCCCATGGCTGTTACGCCATCTTTCTGTTTTTCCTGCCAGACACCATAACGCTCACAAATCGCTCCATCGGTATCGGCCAGCAACACGAGTTGCAGATTATATTTATCGATAAACCGGGCATGACTTTCAGATGAATCTTTACTCACACCAATAATCACAGTATCAAGCTCAGAAAACTGATCCGAGAGTTTGGTAAAGTCATTTGCCTCGATGGTACAACCAGGCGTGTCATCTTTTGGATAAAAATACAAAACGACATTTTTTCCTGCATACTCAGTCAGGCTAATCGTTTTACCATGTTGGTCTGGCGCGCTGAATTCAGGTGCAGGTTGATTGCTATCTAACATAATTCCTCCTGACAAATAACTAAAACTGCAATCATACAGGCTTATGACCGCCAGTTACCAAATGCATTGCAGATGTTGTAACATTCAGGCTCGCAGACTTCAAACAACACCGTAAGTCCATCATAAAATCGGTACCTGAATACAAGCTCAAGATACTGGAACACATTCATATTATTCCAAGTATAATGGCGTCATCTGTCAAGTGTATTTCCCAAAAGTAACACGCCTGACTCTACCAGCAGGTCTGCAGATACAATTTAACAAAAATTCGGCAATTGTCACAAAGAGATAAACCGTGTGCATGCTCAAATTAGATGCTCCGGCATGTTTTTCAGTCAAGCACCTGGTGATACAACATATTCGTTAACCTTAGTGAAGGAATCAATCATGAATAAATCTGGATTAGCAATCAGTATCATTACCTGCCTGCTACTTGCTGGCTGTTTTGGCATGTCATCTTCTTCCAAAACCAAAAACTGTCCGACGTATAAGCCGTCTATTGCTTTCTTAATGGCTCAGGTTTCTGCTGCCAGTTATGAATCAGACAAGGCTAAACTCGGCGAAACTTTATCCACTTTAGGCTTAACCCTGGATCCAATTAGTATCAAAGACTCCAACACTGGGACACAAGGGCTACTGGCTTACAACAATGATATGGTCATCGTCGCTTTTCGTGGAACCGAGGATTTTAAAGACTGGCTGGGCAATGCACAATTATGGGAAAACGAGATAAAAAATGGTCCTGCCTGTGATCAAAAAGTAAGAGTACATCAAGGTTTCAATGATGCTATCAACTCTGTCACCAAAGACGGAAAGTTATACGCACGAATTACTGAGTTACAACAATCAGGTCGTCAATTCTATATCACAGGTCATTCTTTGGGTGGCGCACTGGCAACGTTAATGGCTTATCTCACCACGGACAACAATGCGATCCGGATTGACGGGCTCTATACCTTTGGTCAACCACCTGTTGGAAACCAGGGATTCAGACAATGTTTTAATGCTAAGCTGCTGGAAAAAACTTTCCGTTTTGTTAACTACAAAGATGTTGTTCCACGGCTGAAACCGAATAACAGTTTAAAACATGTCGGCTTGTTGTTATTTCTTAATAAGGATGGAAGTTTAAGCACTGAAGAACCAAAAGGCTTGTTGAACACAGCCAAGAATGTGCTTGATTCTGCCCTTGTTGAATCGCATTCAATCAACGAATATGTTGGCGATCTGGAAGCACATCGAAATACCAACCCGTTCGCTTGCCAGTAAGACATCATCATGCTGATCCGCTTTGCACTGACCTCGAAAGCCGTCTTGCACGCAAACATCTTTAACAGGTTGCTGGGTGTTTAACAGATGCTATGGACTCCCAGAGTAACTGTTGCGGCAATTGTAGAGCAGGATCAGCATTTTTTATGTGTGAAAGAGACCATACTTGGTCAACAGGTTATCAATCAACCAGCAGGACATCTTGAACAAGGCGAAAGCCTGATTGAGGCGGTACAAAGAGAAACCCTTGAAGAAACAGGCTGGATTGTTGAACCACAATCGATTGTTGGTATTTATTTATGGGAACACCCTCGGGAAAACCTGACCTTTCTCAGAGTCACATTTTGTTGTGAAACCAGGACAATCAATCAACATGCTGAAATTGATGCCGACATTGACGAAGTCGTCTGGCTGAGCAGACAACAACTTCTGGATTCACATCGTGCTCTGCGTAGCCCCATGGTGTTGACTTGTATCGATGAGTACCTGCAAGGCAAGCAGTTTCCACTCAATATCCTCAGATCGGTTCCTTCATAAACTCATAGCTTAGTAGACCTGGCTTAATGAAACAAAAAATTACCGTTGGTATGTCTGGCGGGGTTGATTCCTCGGTGGCAGCACATTTACTGATTAAACAGGGTTATGACGTCAGCGCCTTGTTCATGAAAAACTGGGAGGAAGATGATGGGACGGATGCATGTACAGCAGTCGCCGACCTGGCTGATGCCCAGCAAGTGTGTGATGCTTTGGATATTCCACTTAAAACGGTCAACTTTGCCCATGAATACTGGGAAAACGTGTTTGAAAACTTCTTGGGCGAAAGCGCAGCAGGACGCACCCCAAACCCCGACATCCTCTGCAATCAACACATCAAATTCAAGGCATTTCTTGACTATGCACTGGAAAACGGCGCTGACTCGATTGCGACTGGTCATTACGCACGTGTCGAACAACGAAATGGCTATTATGCTTTATTAAAAGCACATGATCAGAGTAAAGACCAAACCTATTTTTTGTATCGATTGAACCAAAAAGCACTTTCCCGCTGTCTGTTTCCACTCGGCGATATGCTAAAGCCGGCAGTTCGGCAGATTGCTGTAAGCGCTGGCTTTGAAAACCATGCAAAAAAAGACAGCACAGGGATTTGTTTTATCGGCGAACGCAACTTTCGCCCTTTCCTGCAACGCTTCCTGCCAGCACAACCCGGTGAAATTCGCAGCACTGATGATCAGCTGCTTGGTGAACACCAGGGTCTCATGTATTACACACTTGGACAACGTCAGGGTCTGGGGATTGGTGGAGTGCGAGGGATTGACAATGAACAACCCTGGTACGTGGTTAAAAAAGATATGGAAAATAACCGATTAGTGGTTGCCCAGGGGCATGATCATCCGTTACTGTTTTCGCAACAGCTCACAGCCAACCAGTTAACCTGGCTGAGCGGAAAACCTCAACCACAACAATTCAGCTGTCATGCAAAAAGTCGTTACCGTCAATCAGATCAACCCTGTACTGTCATATTATCCGACGATCAATCCAGCTGCCGTGTTTCATTTGAGCAACCACAACGCGCACTGACACCCGGCCAGTCGATTGTATTTTATATTGCAGACGAATGTATTGGCGGTGGCGTGATACAATCAGTCGGCTGATTTTCAAGCCGCTGATCAGTATTGTATACCCCTACTTAACCGAATCACTGTGATTCACCGTCATTAATGAGGTTCCCTGTATGACTCTGTCCCCACTTACCGCTGTTTCGCCAATCGATGGCCGCTATGCCAACAAAATTGATCTGTTGCGACCAATATTCAGTGAATACGGGCTGATTCGTTATCGTGTCTATATTGAAATAGAATGGCTGAAAGCGTTAGCAGGCGAAAGCGCAATAACAGAAGTTCCCCCATTTTCCAAAGAAACGGTGGCTCAACTCGATGCCCTGGCTAACAATTTTTCTGAAGCGGATGCAGACCGGGTAAAACAGATTGAAGCCACCACAAACCATGATGTCAAAGCAGTTGAGTATTTTATTAAGGAAAATATCGTTGCTAATTCAGAACTTGCCAGCGTTGAAGAATTTATTCACTTTGCGTGTACATCCGAGGATATTAACAATCTTTGTCACGCACTGATACTAAAGGATTGCCGATCAAAAGTGTTGCTGCCTTTTGCCAAAAATTTGATTGATGCGCTGAATCAACTTGCTAACCAGTTAAAGAATCAGCCCATGCTGGCAAGAACACATGGTCAACCCGCGTCACCTACCACCATGGGTAAAGAGCTGGCGAATGTTGCCGCTCGCTTGTGCAGACAGTACAAACAGCTCAGCGAAGTGATGCTGACAGGTAAAATCAATGGCGCGGTGGGAAATTACAATGCCCATTCTGTGGCGTATCCAGAAATTGACTGGCCTGCATTTTCCAGGCACTTTGTTGAATCGTTAGGTTTGTCCTGGAATCCCTATACAACCCAGATTGAACCACATGATTGTATGGCAGAATTGTTTCATGCCCTGATTCGCTGGGACAACATCGTACTGGATTTCAACCGGGATATCTGGGGTTACATCTCGCTTGGTTATTTTAAACAGAAACCGGTCAGCGGAGAAATTGGTTCATCAACAATGCCGCACAAGATCAATCCAATCGATTTTGAAAATTCTGAAGGAAATATCGGTATTGCCAATGCGCTGCTGGCGCACCTAGCAGAAAAACTTCCCGTGTCCCGCTGGCAGCGCGATCTGAGTGATTCTACCGCACTGCGCAATGTCGGCGTCGCAATGGCGCATTATCTCATCGCCATGCAATCGACACTCAAAGGCATCGGCAAACTGGAAATCAATCATCAAACCATGCAAGCTGATCTGGATTCCAACTGGGAAGTTCTGGCAGAGCCTGTCCAGACTGTGATGCGAAGATACGGGATTGAAAAACCCTATGAGCGATTAAAAGAGCTTACCCGTGGACATCGAATTGGAGCGAACGAATTAAGAGCATTTATTGACAGACTGGACATTCCGGAACATGCCAAACAGTCGTTGCTAGAATTAACTCCGGATAATTACACCGGCTATGCAGAACAACTGACTGACAAGCAATGCCTTGAAGTTGTTACAGAGAAATGATGTATCAGATGATTCCCTGAATCCAATCAGGAAGCGCGAGAACGGGAACTGCGTTTCTTGCTCGAGTAGAAAATGTGCTTGCCGATCTTTGGACCTTTCTCCATTGATCGCCGCCAGTACGGCTGAACATAATCCGCATGATACCAAAGCGCACCATGTGTTGGATCAGCGGTTTTATTGTGTAATACTTCTGCGGCCAGTATTACGCTTTGTCGCCACGAGCGCTTGTTGCGCGGATTATCACTTAAACCATCACACCACCAGGTAAACTGGCAATGGTAACGTTTTTGTTCACCGCCTTGCTTGACAACACCACAGACAGTTTTTGGAAACCCTGCATGATTGGCGCGATTGAGCACGACATGAGCAACAGCTTGCTGTCCAGCTCTGGATTCCCCTCTCGCCTCAAAGTATAGATTTAATGCCATGCATTGCAGCTCGGACAAGCGGTTGTAGGTGCTGGTTTTGTATCCCTCAGCCTGATCGGCAACATAGTAAGTAAGGATTTGATACTTATGCGAGAGTTTCTCGACATACGATTTGAAATTATCGCGTACGATTTGTCGATGGTTGGTCGCCGGCTGTTGTACTTTCTGTCTGGATTCAGTAACAGTTGATGGTAGAACAGTTGGCTCCTGAGTAGAAAGCGCCTCAAGAAAGACCTCTTCTTCCTCAAATAATAATTGATTCGCCTGATCTGAATTGCTGACTGGATTTAACTCGGGAATTTGGACAAAACCTTTGAAGTGAGCTACCACGCCAATGATTAGCAGCAGGACTAATCCAGGCAGTAAACACAATAGCTGTTTCTTAAGATGCAATGTCATTCTTTTATTCCTGATACCGGGGAAATCTTCGGAATTAGCATCCCAAGTTTCGGCTTTATTCTGTTGTTATCAGGCTAAATTATAGAAGATTCGTATCAACGTTGTAAAAGATTCAGTTTATTCTTTGAGTACAAAAAAACCCACAAGTTTCTTATTAAATTATAAATATCATAATGTTAATATTACTAGTTAATGTAATTTATAGATTGAACCCCCGTATTA
This sequence comes from Crenotrichaceae bacterium, assembly GCA_011322755.1. Classification (GTDB taxonomy): domain Bacteria; phylum Pseudomonadota; class Gammaproteobacteria; order Methylococcales; family DRLZ01; genus DRLZ01. Next base: position 109 of record DRLZ01000288.1, on the reverse strand, counting down.
AAACGCATACAAATTCAAAAAATGTGACAAAGATCATCATTTCTAGCGTTCAGCCAGGGTACATTATTTGCTTCAAATCACAGAATTACGGAAACCTCTACTCTTTATC
>DRLZ01000287.1 GCA_011322755.1 Crenotrichaceae bacterium | reverse complement strand
TTGAGTCACTTGGCGTCAGTAGTGATCATGAAATGTGTTGAACGTAAATATAAGTCAATTAATCATAGAGTATTCCGTACTATGATATATCTGGCAATAAAACAGCTGCAATCGAGAGCTACACTATCTCTGCATGAAAGCATCCGCAATCCTGAAGTATATCGTAACTTACTAACTCAACCTACACATAGTCTTAAACGTTTTATCAACATGGCTGTTGATAATAACCTGATACGTGTGGTTGAAAAGGATTACCTATTATTGCCTAAGATTGCACATATCTATAGTGTTGATGAAATGCGAATGCAAAATCTAATTGCTGTGTATGCAAATGAAGTTGCCGTGATAGATGAAGTCAATCAGGCGATTAATGACTCATTTGAACAAGTATTAAATATTGATAATAGACAGCTCGCCAGGATGCGTTTTCATGATGAAATTGTGTTATTGAAGTGGGACAAAGAACACGCACCACAACCAGACAATCGAAATCACAGTGAAACAGATGAGTATCAAGTAACTAAAAAGATTGATGAGACAGCAACAGAAGATCCTGCTCCTTTTTTGCTGGAGCCTGGACATAGTGGTTGCAAGTATGGTGTATTACTCATTCATGGCTTACTTGCTTCACCAGCAGAAGTTCGACCATTTGCTGAATATTTAGTTACATTAGGTTATACCGTACTTGGCATTAGGTTGAAGGGACATGGAACAACGCCACTGGAACTGGCTACAGTAGACAAACAAAACTGGTATGAATCTGCACTAACTGGTTTTGAAATACTGTCTGAACTGGTTGAATATATACATTTAGTCGGGTTTTCTACTGGCGGAGCACTAGCGCTAATACTTGCGTCTGAGCAACGCAAAAATGTAGAAAGTGTTGTCGCTATTTGTGTGCCAGTTAAATTCAAGAATCCAAATATGATGCTAATATCGTTATTACATGGAGTCAACCGCTTTACTCAGTGGATTGCAACGAAAGATGTTGTTAAAGCGTTTGTTCTAAACGATACAGAGCATCCGCATATAAATTACAGGCATGTTCCGGTTAATGCTTTGTATGAATTGCGCCAACTAATCGATGAGCTGGAGTTAAAAATTCAATCTATTCATTGCCCTGTGGCGCTATTACAGGCACAAAACGACCCTGTTGTTGATCCATCGAGCGCATTAAAACTGTATGAGGAACTGTCCACTGAGGATGCCACTTTAATGATGGTTCCCGCGAGCAAACATGGCATTCTGTATCAGAATACTGAGCATATCTGGGAGCGCATATCAGGGTATCTGAGCATTGCTAAAAAACAGTGATTGTGTTCAATTGTTGCCTGTGGTTGTAGATGGAAGAGGCTGGTGATTCCTTACTCTTGCTACGAATCGGGTTCAGTTGGTCTATATAGGTATATACAAAAAACTTTATCATATCGAAACTAATGTTCAAATGCGTGTGATGTGCATACGCTGAGTACGCAATTGCCGTTATAATATCGAGTATGAATATTATTTTGTTTCGATTGATTGCTGTCTCTATTCTTTCCATTTTATCGACAAGTTGTGCTTTAACATCCAGTCAAACTGCTAGCCCTTCTCAGGAAGCGATAAAGAAAGCCAGGAGTTTGTCGAAATCAGGCTTTTATCTGAGAGCGGCATCAATATATCAAGAGCTTGCAGTAAAGGAAAAATCACCTAACAGTGATAAGTTATTACTACGCGCTGTGGATTTATTCATAAAATCAAGAGACTATTCACAAGCAAGGCGAGCTGCTGTCGATATTAATCCGTTGTCATTAAGTTCTCGTGAACGTGTGTTGTATTATTTGTTATACGGAAAATCAGAGATTAAATTGGGTCATCAGCGAAATGCGTTAGAAAAGCTTGATCAAATCTCACCGAGTTTGTTAGCACGACCGGAACAACAGCTTTACCATATCTTGAGGGTAAAAGCATTGGAAGGTCTGGGTCGACAACTCGAATCAGCCAAGGAAAGAATTAAACTGAGTCAGTTTCTGGATGAGGGCGAGGAATTTGCACACAACAACAAAAGAATATCAAAAACACTAAGAGAAATAGCGCCGGAAATGCTGCGTCATCAGCGCAGTACTGCGCCACATACACTCCGTGGCTGGATTGACTATATCTTGATTATTCAGGAGACTCTCACAGATTCTGCAGAACGAGAACGCTATTTGCAACGCTGGCGCGATCAATATCCAGGTCATGCGGCAATCTACAGTGATCTGACTCCCCGGGCTGAAGATAACGGATTATTGCCTCTTGGTGTGGTCTCGAATGTTGCAGTTATTTTGCCGCATAATGGACAGTACACTGCCGCATCGCACGCGATAAAACAAGGGATGCTGACAGCGCGTGATGAACAAGAAGGAAAAGTCGCACCGAGAATAAAATTCTACGATAGCTCAATGGGGAATATCACCACGATATACAAACAGGTATTAGATGATGGTGCAGAATTGGTTATTGGTCCGTTACAAAAACAAAAAATCAAACAACTGCTCGTATCGACATCACTTGAAACGCCGATGTTAGCTTTAAACCAGCTAGATGGAATTACCCAAAATAATCTTTATCAGATTGGGCTGAATCCCAGAGATGAAATAGAACAGGTGGCGGCACTAGCATGGGAAGACGGGTATCGTCGAGCACTTGTTTTTGTACCAAAAACAAGTTTAGGTGAACGCGCGGCTCGATTATTTTCTGAATACTGGGAAGCGATTGGTGGTGTAACGCTTGAGGTTTCAAGCTACACATCAAATACCAAGGAACTAACTAAATCAGTCTCTGTGTTATTAAATCTGGACGAAAGCCTGGCTCGCAGAAGACAGTTACAATCTCAGGTTGGCAAGCTTGAATTTACCCCAAGACCTCGCCATGATGCTGATATGTTGTTTCTGCTTGCCAAACCGACTGATGCACGCATTATTCGTCCATTATTGAGTTTTTATCGTGTTAACTATCTGCCGGTGTATTCGACGTCTAAAGTGTATTCGGGCAAGCCAGAACCCTCTCAAGACAATGATTTATCCGGAATTATCTTTTGCGGAGAACCTTCGAAATTTGATCAAATCGAGCAGCAGGAGCAGGAAGAAACTGCAAGCCAGTATCAGGTTGCTGTACGTAATATTCCTTTGTTAAACCTTGGTTTCGATACTTATAATATGATTTCAGGGTTATCAGTGTTGCAGAAAGATCCCACACAACGATTACAAGGGAAAACAGGAGTTTTGTGGCTGGATAAAGACAATAATATTCGTCGACAGTTAACTTGTGGGCAGTTCAAAGACGGATATGTGCAGAAAATCGGTCTTGGACCAGTATTACAAGCTGAGGATCAAGCCACATCATCATTGTTTGAGGAGCAACTGCAAACAAACGAAAAACCACATAACGGTCATGGGCAATACAAAACGTTGAGGACAGAAGCTCCAAGCCATTTTAAGCTGAATAGTCAATAGGTATCAGTAGAGAACAAGCGAATTGAAATCAGTGAAACTTGATTGGTTACGTTTGAACAGAGGCAAGTCTGCCGAGCAGTTGGCTCTGCGTTTTTTACAAAAACAAGGCTATCATCTGGTTCAACAAAATTATCGCACTCGCAGGGGTGAGATTGACCTGATTGTAGAAAACGAAACAATGTTGCTTGTTGTGGAGGTACGTTATCGTAGTAACCCGAATTACGGGCTTGCAGCTGAGTCAGTTGATATTCACAAACAGGGGAGAATTATTCAGTGCGCAGAACAGTATTTTGCCCGTCATCCACCTGATAAACAAGTCAGGCTGGATGTTATAACCGTAACGCCTTCGCACCCAGAGCCTGAAGTAAGCTGGATACAAGACGCTTTTCGAGCGTGACGAAATGACTTGAATGATGATGACTCCGCAGGAAAAAATAACAGGTCAGTTTTTACAAAACAAGCAAGCAAATGAAGATTCACTGGAAATACTGGCAGAGTTTATTGTCAGCGCATCAGAAATGCTTATTCAGTGTCTGTTGAAAGGTAATAAAATTCTTTGTTGTGGGAATGGCGGGTCAGCCAGTGCGTCACAACACTTTTCATCCGAATTAATCAATCGTTATGAAATGAATCGACCTGCTCTTCCAGGGTTAGCATTAACAACAGACAGCTCAACAATAACCTCAATATCCAATGATGATCATTTTCGAAATATTTTTGCTCGGCAAATCAAGGCATTTGCTCAGCCCGGAGATGTTCTGGTTGTCTTTACCACCAGTGGCGAGTCAATCAATATTGTCGAGGCAATTAAGGCGGCTCACAGTCGCAATCTTGTCATTCTCGCGCTGTCAGGAAAGGACGGAGGGCTATTGCCGGAGTTAATGCGGGATGAGGATCTGGAATTACGCGTACCATCAGCTTCGACTGCACGTATCCAGGAAATTCATCTACTGATTACGCATTGCTTGTGCGGAATGATTGATGATCGTCTGTTTGGTGAATCGTAAACGAATCTATTCAATTCATTATGGAAAAACACTTTACACGCAAGGATTTTATCGTACTGGCAGCAATTGGCTTGGTTTTGCTTACGTTGTTTTTGCTGATGTATCAGATTGATCGTCAGTGGTCAAAATTGTCCACGATTACCCAAATCATGAAAGAACAGGCGCGTGATATACGTCAACTCAAGCGGTCCCTGTCAAATTCACAATTCATTCAGACAGCTGGCGTACGCGATTCTTTTGGAGGAAAGAATAAAGGTGAGGTTTCACCAGTTTTCAAACGGGCTGAAAAAGCCACGCAAATGCCGGATTATGCTGAAGGTGACTGGTTGGTGGGTGCGTTTGGAGTTAATCTGAAAACAATTACGCCTTTGGTGAGTGAAGATGCTTATTCGTCGACAATACATAATTATGTACTCGAGTCATTGATAACACGTGATGCAGATACACTGGAATGGCAAGGCCTGGTAGCACGTTCGTGGCAAATAAGCCCGGACGGACTGACTTTTACATTCCACTTGCGTGATGATGTTGTGTTTTCTGATGGCGAGCCGTTGACTGCTGATGATATTGTGTTTAGTTTCGACTTTATCATGAATCCTGCAATTCAGGCGCCACGCCAGCGTGCATATTTTAGCAAGATTAAACGCGTTGTTGCAGCAAGTCGATACAAGGTGGTTTTTGAATTTAAAGAACCTTATTACAATGCGCTCGCATTAGCGGGCGGAATGTCAATTATGCCAAAGCATTACTATGCCAGGTATCTTGAAAAACCAAATCAATTCAATCAATCTAAAGGATTGTTGCTAGGCTCGGGTCCTTATCGACTTCAGGATGCTCAATCATGGCGTCCCGACAGAGGGCTGGTTGAACTTGAGCGCAACGAGCGTTATTGGGGCGATGTCCAGCCGTCTTTTGACAAGCTGGTTTGGCGGGTTATCGAAAATGACAGTGCGCGCCTGACTGCATTTCGAAACGGAGAAATTGACAGTTATAGTGCGCGTCCGCTTGAATATAAAAAATTACTGAAAGACAAGCAAATACTGGAAAAAGCCAGCCATTATGAGTATATGAGTCCGGTCAAGGGTTATTCGTATATTGGCTGGAACCAACAGCGCAAGGGGAAACCCACAATTTTTTCAGATGTACGTGTGCGCGAAGCCATGACTTATCTGATAGACCGAAAACGTATTATAAATGATGTCTTTCTGGGCTATGGTGAGCCCGCGATGAGTCCATTTAGTCCGTTGAGCAAACAACATAATACACGGTTAAAACGACGTCCTTTTGATTTGAAGAAAGCCAAAGCTTTACTGAAACAAGCAGGCTTTGAAGATCGAGACAGAGACGGGATTATTGAAGACAGGCAAGGCAAACCATTTACTTTCGAGTTGATTTATTTTCAGAGTCGGGTGGATACTGAGCGGATGGTTTTGTTACTAAAAGATATGTTTGCCCAAGCAGGCATTATTCTAAAACCCAAGCCAACAGAGTGGGCGGTGATGCTGGATACATTAAAACAACGAGATTTTGATGCCATTACGCTGGGTTGGACAGGCTCAATTGAAAGTGATCTTTATCAGATTTTTCATAGTAGTCAGATTGCTGATGGTGGTAATAACAGTGTTGGCTACAACAATCCTGAGCTTGATAAAGTCATTGAACTTGCGCGTGCAAATGTAGATGAACAGGAAAGGATGAAATTATGGCACAAGGCTGAAGAGATATTGTATCAGGATCAGCCATACACATTTTTAGTGCGTCTCAAATCCCTGGAATTCGTTGACAAGCGTATTCATAATGTGCTGAAAACACGATTAGGATTAAATCTAGGCACTACGCCAATAGAAAACTATGTACCTGAAGGCTTACAGAAACACAGGAACTAGGAGGCGATCTAAACTGGAATAACTGAAGATCCCTTTTTCTCTCTAACATCTTGATTGGTATTAAGCAAAGGTTAATATGACCTCAACCATGCTGTAAACTATGTGAGCTTCTACAGCAATTGATCACTTTTTCGTGGTGTTGCTGTAGCTGAAAAGTGTAATCTGTATCGAGACAGTTGGAAACCATAACACATGAAATTTTCACGAATATCTAAATCTATCTTTTTAATGAGCGTGGTCATTTCTACCCAGGCGTTGTCAGAGAATTATGAATTCTCCACCTTGCCTCCGGCAGAATGGGTTGGTTCAACTTTGAAGGAGAGACCTTGTCACGGTAGTATCAACCCGTATTACGGACCGTATGATTATACAGACCCTTATGCTCATGAACATAAGCTGGAAGTTGTTGAGATTTTCCATTTTACACCCAAGGTCGAAACATTGTCCGGAGGTGAATCTTCGGCATCACCAGCCGGCGATATAGATTATACCCTGCTGTCTTTTCCCAATCATCACAGAGCATTATATTCCTTAATGAGGTTGAAAATGACGGGGCATGATGACTGGATACGTGAGGCTAAAATGCCAGCGCCTGAATGTTATTTTCAACGCGCCATGCAATTTGCGCCAGATGATCATGTTGTGCCGCTGGTGTTTGGTGTATACCTGCAGCAATTGGGGTATACAGAAAAAGCCCTCGACTATTTCAAGCGTGCCGCAAAACTAGGGCCGAGTGATCCTGAGCCGCCTTATAACATCGGGCTTTATTATTTTAAGAAAAAAAATTATAAAAAGTCATATGAGTACGCAAAAAAAGCATATGCTTTGGATTATCCCTTACCAAACCTGAAAAAAAAGCTCGCAAAGCTTGGTTACTGGAAATAGCTTTTTACCTGAACCCGTGATTTTAATGCGCTCTGTGCCGTAGTGAAGTCGCGGATTCAGGTTTTAGTCAGGAAAACACAGATCAACCCGTTACCTTTATGGCTACACCTTTGTTTATACAGGCGCCACATGGACGATTGTTTGCCATGTATTATCCACCACAAACGAGTGAACCCGATGCTTTAATTCTTCATATCCCTGCGTTTGCAGAGGAGATGAACAAGTCTCGCAGAATGGTTGCGCTACAGGCAACAGCGCTTAGTCATCACAATAACGGGGTGCTGGTGCTGGACTTGTTCGGTACAGGTGATAGTGAAGGCTTGCTGGAATATGCGACCTGGCAACTGTGGATGGAAGACATCGAGAGTGCTGTTCGCTGGCTACTGGAACAGTATTCTCGAGTTCCAGTTTATCTTTGGGGTCTCAGATTTGGTTGCGCATTGGTGGTCGATTATGTTTCTCAAGCCGATACATCAGTGCATGGAATGCTATTATGGCAGCCTCTTTTATCAGCAAAGATGATGTTGGCACAATTTCTGAGATTACGTGTTGCATCAGCAATGACGAGTCATTCTGATAATGAACACACACCAGAAACGACAAAAACCCTGCTAGATCAGTTGGAAAATGGAATTGCTGTTGAGGTTGGCGGGTATTTATTGAGTCCGGAATTTTACGCTTCACTACCCGAAATTGATGCAGTGCGATTGTCGTTTAAAGAGAATAAAACTATTCTTTGGGTGGATTTTTCAGCGGGAGAGAATGCAAAACCATCCACAGTGAATCGTCCGATTCTTAACGCCTGGACGCAGCGCAATAATCAAGTGACATGGGCGGCCGTGAATGGTGATCGTTTCTGGAATACCCAGGAGATTGCACTTTGTCCGGAGTTGATCGCCCGGACTACACAGCTACTCTGTGTTGATCACTGATGGGACAAATTTCAGAAACACCTGTTGTCTTTGAATGCGAAGGTCATGCATTGTACGGGATTGTTCATTTACCACATCCTGCAAAACCTTGTGGTGTGATGATTGTTGTCGGAGGACCTCAATACAGAGTTGGCAGTCATCGACAGTTTATATTGCTGGCACGTGAACTTGTGAATCATGGATTTCCCGTCATGCGTTTTGATTCCACAGGTATGGGCGACTCAGAAGGTGAACAAACAACTTTTGATTCTCTTGACGCAGATTTGAGAGTCGCCATCAATGCATTTTACCAACAGCAGCCTGATCTGGAATCTGTCGTGATCTGGGGATTGTGTGATGCGGCTTCAGCTGCCTTGTTCTATGCATACCAAGACCCGCGTGTTGCCGGACTGGTATTGCTCAACCCCTGGGTTTATACCTTTCAAGGTGCTGCGAAAACCTATCTAAAACACTATTACTTGCAACGTCTGTTGAGTCGTGAACTGTGGATAAAAATTATCTCGGGAAAATTTAATCTTGTGGACTCCTCACGCTCCTTATTGTCCATGGTGCAAGACATTATCGTTTCCAGATACAAATCAAAAAGCGATACCAGGGTATCTGTTGAACCCCGGCTTGTTTCCAGCGAATTGCCACTGCCCGAACGCATGAAGCAGTGTTGGCAGAGATTTCAGCGCCCAGTATTGTGTATTTTGAGTGGTCAAGATTTAACTGCGAGTGAATTCAAAGAATTGGTTGAAAGTGATGCCGACTGGCAGCATCTATTGAACCAGGCTCAGGTAACACGACATGACTTTGATGCATCGGATCATACTTTCTCGCGGGCAATCTGGCGTGATCAAGTGGCTGAGTGGACATTGGAATGGTTGAATCGACTTGACAAGCCCATCAACAACACGGATTAGGCATGACATGATCAGCAGAAAGTTAATGATGGCTCACGCATGTCTAACGCTGTTTGTGTTTCTCGTTTCATTGCCATTGTTGCAAGCAGCGACCAAATCCACTGTTCAATATGGCTGGCAGGAAATTCCAGGTACAACGCTGAAATCAGTGTGTCCGGCAAAAGGCTACAATGGTATCGATTACAATTTCAGCTTCTATTGCCAGAACGTAACAGCCGCCTGGAATGGTGGCGCTTATGACAGTAAACGTAATCGCTTGTATATCTGGGGTGGTGGACACACCGATTATATGGGCAACGAGATTTATGCGCTGGATCTCGATCAGAACCGAATGTTACGCTTGACTTCGCCAGCGACACCATTGGCAAATACGATGGTCGGGTCGAATCCATCTGAACTGATGCCAGAGAATGGGACTCAGCCAAACAGCCGTCATACCTATGATGCTGTTGCTTATCTGGCTGATGATGATCGACTTTGGGCTTTTAGCGGGTCATTGGCTCCCAATGGTGGTACAGACAGTATTACCTGGATCTTTAATCCGAATGACAACAAGTGGAAACGTGTGAGTCCGAAAGGAACATTACCACGTGGCAACTACGGTATCGTATCAGCCTATAATCCGAATACAGGGGATGTGCTTTTACACGATCAGCATGGCTTGTTTTCATACCACTATACATCGCAAGGTGGTATTTATACACGATTGGTTGAGGATAAGGATTATGGGATTCATCTGTCTGCTGAGTTTGATCCCTCTCGTCATGTTTTTTTAATGGTTGGGGGAGGACAGGTATTTGTTTATGACTTATCGCCCGGCAAGTCATTACAACGGATGCAATTGACAACTACTGGCGATAATGAAATTGTTGATTCACAAGGACCTGGTCTTGCCTATGATCCTCTATTAAAACAGATTGTTGCCTGGGCTGGCGGCAATAAGGTTTACATGTTTGATCTGGATACAAAATCCTGGCAAGCAACTGCATATAACGGTGATCCTGGCCCTGCAATATGCAATGGGACGTTTGGGCGTTGGGCGTATACTCCAAAATTAAATGCTTTCGTGACCTATAATTGGTATGAAAACAATGCTTTTTTGCTGCGTATCCCACATCACACAAGCGCAGTCAGAGCAATCAAAACAGACGTATTAGAACGATTCAACAAGGATAAAAAAAGCCCACAGGCTCGATCACAGAATAATCGATTTGAACAGTCAACCAGGATTTCAAAGGTTGCTCGTCAAAGCAGCAACACCACATCGGACATTGTGGTTCTACAACCGTCCAAGGATACATTTCTAACGATTTCTAGGGACAGTCATGGTCGTCAAACTGATTTGCAGTTATCAACCAATCACCGAATTCTGGCAAAATTCCCAGCCTTGGGTGTGGATAAAAACACTCAGATTGAGCGTGCAACATTACGTATGTACCAGGTGAAAAGTCAGCCGATGTCACCCATTTACACTGGTATTTTTCTTGGTACGGACGATTGGAAGGAAGACAGCACCTGGGATTATCGTGATCCTGCAACGAAAACAAAATGGTTACATGCTCCCGGTGACTGGGTCGACCGGTCGGGAATTGTCCAGGGTGGTCAGCCATTTGATTTACAGCAGGTGGTTGTTAACCCGGAAGGGCAATGGCTAGAGTGGGAAGTGACCGATTTGGTGAGGCGTTGGCAGGCCAAAAACGAAGCGGGTGAGATTGGTATTGTGATCAAATCACTGTCAGGGCAGGAGCAACCAATCCATCTCATGAGTCGTGAATCAAAAGATACCAGATTGCGCCCGCAGTTGATTATAGAAAAGGTGCAATAGCTATCGCAGTGGAATAAAGCTATCCGTGATGAATCAAGATATTGTTTGTAGCTATGTTGGGCCTCGAATCACTTAGAGGTAGTGTATTGTTAGATATTCCGGGTTAAGCTAATGACGTTATCAGATTGCATGCTGTTTTTGAGGGATGGTTAAAAATGTCTATTAATTCAACAAGATAGATGATGGTGAAGGCGTTGTTGATTCATGGTATTGCAGGCTTGGACGATGTAGTCTACACTGATGAAATTCTCTACAAACCCTGTACAATGCTCTTGTTACGCAATGGTTTCTGGAGCCAATGATCGTGCTGGCCTAAGAAGTTATTGAGATGCGGCGTTACCTTTTGCATTAATTTTGTTGACTAAACACTTGATCTAATGGTAAAAATGCTGCAGACTGAAAATCTGTGGGTACAAACCTGATATAATTACTAAACTGAGGGAAACACAGTATGGATATCCTTTTCTACCTTTTAATCGCTGCATTTATTGGCTATGTTGCATATGCTCTAGGCTCTTTAATTTTTGTTGATCCATCAAAATCAAAATCACAGAGTCGGGCTCCAGCTTCAAGTGCTGATACAGTCGCAAAGAAGGCTGCAGCAAAACCCAAACCATCATCGCCTGCTCAATCCAAACCAAAACCAGCGGCAAAAAAATCAGCCACTAAAAAGCCCAAGCCTGCAGCGAAGAAACCTGCCGCAGCCAAAGCGAAGCCAAAAGCTGCCAAGCCAGCGGCTCCTGCAGCGGGTGAGGTGACTGGTTTCAGGAATCCTGACACTGGGGAAGAGGCAAGAATTCCACCAAGCTATCCTTTTTCCAAACGCTGGGTTAAGGACGTGCTTGTCAAAGAAGGGTTGCTCGACAAGGTGTACAAGAACACAGAGCTTGATGATGCCAATACCAAAAAGGTAACAGAAGCACTGGAAAAACTAAAACAGATTGACAAATACGTGGTGAGACAATGACCTGTCACAGGATAGTCATATTATCCACTTAAACGAATGCTTTGGAGAGGCGTTGTCGGTTTTTGGTTAGCCTCTCTCGCTTGTTTCTCCTGAAGAGCGGGAAGTCAGGCGTGATGTGTCGTCATGACCTGTCTTTCCCTCTGTTGCTTAAGCGTTTCGTTGCTTAAGCGCTTCCGGTAGTCTTTTGGGTGATGATGTATTAATCGTCATAAAGACGCACTCTTTTGCTCGCCACAGCGCTGACGCCGATGGGTTTGTCTGCATAGAGTCGTTCAACAACATTTCTAAACCATTTCGGTCGTCTGCGGACAATATACAAGCCCACCGGAATTGTCAGTGGTACCGGGCCCAGATCGACAATCATCATTGAAATAATTGTCATCGTGCATTTTTTACGTGTTGCCGCTGGATTGACGGTAACAGGTGTGTCATTGTCATCCTTTGGAATATCCGCATAAAGACTTTTAACAGAATAGGGAAACCAGTCCGGTCTTTTTCTGACAGTATACAGGCTGATAAATGCAGTAAATGGTAATGGCATAATTTCAATAAAAAACATCAATGCCATAATCCAGGTGTATTTTTTTTGTATTCTCTTGGCTTCTTGTTTTGCAGCTTCTAGTTTTTCTTCTTTGGTGTCGATTAGCGACATTGTGAACCTTCAGTCATTTAATAATGTTAAGTAGTTGATGGGGGTTATAGAGCTTCATGTGCCATGCGATTGTCGATTAAAGTGGCTTGGCTAAACCCTCAAGTATAGCATTTAAATAACAGCGAGTACTTGGTGTTTCTAGTTTGAATTGTTAAGCAAGTAGCATTGGTTTTTCATCATCGCAGTTGTTAAATAACTCGGCAAGAGAAATCGATAACTGCTTTTGCAATCCCTCTGCAACAGAAAAAAGGTATGGGCGCAGTTCTAATATCAGAGCATCGTCACTGTTTTCGTCATTGACCCATGTCCAGTGGTTGAGACGATATAGATCCCACAAGCTTAGATCATCAAGATCTCTGGTAAGCAGCCAATGGTTGTTTTCATCGCGAGCAACTATTTTTTCATTATACAACTGCTCAAGTATCAAGCCTGTTGTTGCGACTGTTATTCCTGTTTGTTCGGAGATTGCTTCTAGCGACAAGCTTTTGCCAGTTTGCTGGGCGAGCCAAAGGCTTTTCAGTACATGTAAAGTTGGTATCAGTTGGGTATGTTGGTCGCTGTTTTTTTGTTGCAACCACCCCTTGGAGTAGCGTCCCATTGTATAAGTTAATTGAGCCCCAAGCAGTGTGACCAACCATGACAGATAAAGCCAGACCAGAAAGATCGGGATGGTTGCCAATGTTCCATAGACTGTTTGATATGTCGGGAAAGTACGCGTGTACCAGGCAAATCC
>DRLZ01000286.1 GCA_011322755.1 Crenotrichaceae bacterium | reverse complement strand
GCTGCGCAACCTTCAACAAATCGATCAGCAGTTACTACTAGTCCAGCTAGCGCAACAATCAGTAAAAAAAAAGTCAACAGCATCTAATCTACACTCGTACGCAAAACACGATATTATGACACTGTTTTTAAATGCATGGATATCTACTTCAGCACAATCACGCGATGTAAAACAGAATTAAAAAAATGCTCACATTTCCTGATATCAGCTACTGGGTACATGTCACTGTTTTGCACAGTTGTTTTCTGGCACTGTTCTACGTATGCGGACTGTTCGTTCAAAAATACTCAGTCAGAGTAAACTATACCCGCAAAATCATGCACTTTTCGCTATTTTTCCTGCCCCAATTTCTACTCAGATTTTTTCCATATCAGGCATCGGTGATAACAGGTCTTGTTAACGCGATACTCACAATGGCTGTATTAGGACTCTTTATTCTGCCGCTACGCCGTCGATTTAGCCTGCTTGGCACGATGTTCAAGTCAATCGACAGACCAGAAGACCGCCCCTATACCTTGCTGTGGTTATCCACTCAGTTTCTAGCCAGCTACCTGGTACTCATTCCGTTGATTTTCTATCTAGACCAGCATCAATTACGGGAGTTACTGTATATTCCAATTTTGATCATTGGACTTGGCGATGGCCTGGCAGAACCTGTTGGCGTCAGATTCGGTCGACATCAATATACAACCAGAGCAATTTTTTCATCACGCAGTTATACACGCAGCATTGAGGGCAGCTTGTGTGTGTTTGTTGTCAGTTTAGCAACGATTTTGAATTATCACGAGCTGTTTACACCACCTCAGTTCGTGGCTGCTCTGCTGCTGATTCCTGTTTTAATGACACTCACAGAAGCCAAATCACCACATACCTGGGACAGCCCTTTTTTGTATTTCGTCGGTGGTGTTTCGCTGATTCTCATTTTGCAACTATAGAATTGGAAACCTTGTCAATACTTCAAATGCTTCACCCGTATTGAATTAACGATCAACCCAGTGATTTCGAACCCCTTGTAGTCGCTCAATCACATCATTTCGTCTCTTCTCCAGCTTGCTGGGTCGGTCTGCTTTGTGCCATTGTATTAACATATCTCGCTGACGTTTGAATAATTCAAGCTCAGGGTAGCTATCATCCATATAAAGCATGGCACGGGCAATTTCACCTCTGGCTGATGGTGTCGGCTCAACCCTGCGCTTTCGAAAATCAACTTCAAAATCGCATTTAGGATCCATTTCAAGTCGCAGATGTCGCTCGCCTTTGATGATGCCATATGCCATAGCGCTGCGTATCTTGTTCGCTTCGCTCAAAGCAGGATACATATTGTGCATATCAGATTCGATAAAGCGAAAACGCTCACTATTACGCCTGCATTGATTACGATCACCACAGCGCAACCCTTTCATTACCCAGCTCATTGGAAAGACATGCTCGATATTGACCTGTTTGTGATATCCACCATCAAAATCTCTGGAACAATACAATGTTTTACCGCCTGCTGGATACACTTCATTCCAGAAAATCGGGATGGTTTTCCGATAGCTGCGTTGCCGATTGTTTGTCGACTGAAGTTCTGTTTTTAGAGCAGCAATGACTTCATCAACCACTTGATCTGAGCAACACGCCAACGTGAATGCCAGCACAACGAGCACAACTATTTTCATTATTTTCATCTTAACTGTATGAATCAATTACCAGACTAATCTGAGTTGAGAAACCATGGGACTTTTCAGTCATAACCACCAAACTGTTCGTACTAACTGAATACAGGGGGACATCATTGGTCGTTTTACTCTCGATATAAAAGTCAATGTTGTGCCAAAGACTGGTTTGATAAACCACCTGATTTGCGTCTCATACTCCAGAACAAATAGACGACAATCAAGACAAACAAAGACAACAGTACAGGGGTGTCACCAATCCTCACATACGGTGTTGCACTCTTCATACCTTGCACCCGGGCTTTCAAAACAGCCGGAATAAATTGGGGCAGTTGTTTAATCACACGACCTGAAGGGTCAATAATTGCTGTGATGCCGTTATTGGTTGCTCTCAAAGTGTAGCGCCCAGTTTCCAGCGAACGCATACGCGCATGTTGTAAATGCTGATGCGGCGCAATCGAATCAGCGAACCAGGCATCGTTACTCACATTCACGATATACGCCGCTTCAGGTAATCCGGAAAGATTTTCTGATGGATACGAATCCTCGTAGCAAATGGTAGCAACCAGAGGCATTCCTGCAGCATGCAATAGCGGTTGATCCTTCTGACCTGCACTAAACCCTGACATCGGCATACTCAAAAACTGTGCAATCCACCCGGAAACCGGCTGAAATGGCAAATATTCTCCAAAAGGTACTAAATGTCGCTTACGATAAAGTTGCGGTGGGTTTCCTGGGATGACAACCGTATTATAATATCGCTTGGTATCTGCATCAGCAGACAATGTACCAATCAGCAAGTCAGTATGATGCTGCTGTCCTAGCTCAGCAAGTTGGTTATAAAAATCCTGCATTTTATGAAAATAGGCGGGTACCGCCGATTCCGGCCAGACAATTAAATCAGCGTCCCAGTTGTCTCCTGTCAAGCGCAGGTATTTTTGAATAATTTTCGCTCTTTGTTCTGGATTCCACTTCTGCTCCTGCGCTGTATTGCCTTGTAATAAGGCAACTGTAAACGGCTTTCCACGTGGTGTTGTCCAGTCAACTAATTTGAGCGCTATTCCCAGCCCCCAAATAACCAGCAATATCAAGATAACAAAAGATATTTTGCTACTCTCTATTTTGGTATTCTCATGCTTGCATCGATACTGGATAAACCCAACAACCAGACCAGCAGATGCAGCGGCCAGCCAGCCACTACCATATCCACCAATCAACGGCATATATCCGGCCAATGGTGAATCAAGCAACGAGCTACCCAATTGTAACCAGGGAAATCCAAATACAAACCAGGCACGCAACCACTCAACGAGTATCCATATCGAAGGCCAGACCAGTGTCAATAGCCATACAGACCTGGCTGGAAACAAAGCAACCATGAGGAATGCTGCAAGCATCGGGAACAAGGCGTAAAAAGCCGCCGCTAATCCTGACAATCCGATTCCAGCAAGGACACTGGCACCACCATAGTGATGGAGACTAATATAAACCCAGGATGTCTCAAAACAAAACATACCGAGTCCAAACAAATAACCACGCATCACTGCGCGGGATTGACTGCAATAAGGCTGGCTAATACAAAAGAAAAACACGCCAAAGCAGACAATGGTCAACAACCAGATGTTGTATGGTGCAAAACCCAACACCATCAGATAGCCACTGATTAGCGACAATCCATCCAATAGCAGCGGATTACGCGCCAACACTGAATGACGCCTGACCCGAGACCATTCACTTGTTATTTGCATTTGCTGTTAACTTGATCGCTGCTATGAACTGTTATCACGACTCTCATCGTCGAGTAACTTCAATTTAAATAAAAGGACACGACGACTATCGGCATGTAGCACTTCGAATAAAAAACCTTTCATTTCAATTCGCTCACCGTGTTTTGGAACATAACCAAGCTGATGTGAAACCAGACCTCCAACTGTGTCAAAATCATCGGTATCAAAATCAGCAGAGAAATATTGATTGAATTCTTCAATCGGAGTTAATGCCTTGATGGTAAATTTGCGGTCGCTGATTCGCAAGATGTAATCTTCATGATCAAGATCGTGTTCATCTTCAATATTACCGACAATCTGTTCAAGCACGTCTTCAATTGTGACCATTCCAGCAACTGTGCCATATTCATCGACAACCATCACCATATGATTACGATGACTGCGAAATTCACGTAACAGAATATTCAAACGCTTGCTTTCAGGAACAAAACGAGCTGTTCGCATAATTTTCTCTACACTGAACACCTGTTTCTTCAATACATGTGCAAGTAAATCCTTTGCCAGTAGAACGCCGACAACTTTTCCTGGATCATCCCCTGTTACCGGGAATCTTGAGTGCGCTGAGTCAACAACGATTGAGATGACTTTATCAACATCGGCATCATGCGGAATCGTCACCACTTGAACTCTTGGGATCATGATATCTCTGACACGCATTTCCGATACTCTGAACACACCTTCCAGCATGGAAAGCGCTTCAGAATCAAATAATTTGCGTTGATGTGCGTCTTGCAGAACCTGCAGTAATTCCTCCCGATCGCGCGGCTCAACCAATAAAAATTTTGTAAATCGATCAAGCCATCCTTGTTGAGATGCCTCCTTCTCAGAACTATCATCAGACATTGGCAGTTTATTTCACCTCGTAGGGGTTAGAGAATCCGAGTTTTTTGAGAATTAGTACTTCACGATCTTCCATCAGCCTGGCATCTTGTTCCTGAAGATGATCATATCCACATAAATGCAACACACCATGGACAACCATATGCGCCCAATGTGAATCTGGCGTCTTATTCTGTTGACACGCTTCCTGATTGACAACCTGCGCACAAATCACAATGTCGCCAAGTCTGTTCTCTGGAATTTCAGGGATATTCTCGGCTGGAAAACTTAACACGTTGGTAGAGCCCGTTCGATGCCGATATTGCTGATTGAGTGCCACTATTTCGGCTTCATCAACAATACGCAGACACAATTCCTGCTGCAAGGTCTGAATCTCTGGCTCGTTTTGTAGCACAGAATCAACCCAGAACTGAAGATGGTTGTCGTCAGGCTGTTCTATGCCACTACAAGCGCGCTGTATATCAATGTGATGGTTAGCCACAATCAGCTCAGGTCTGTGATTTTTGCTGATCCTGCTCATAGGCTTCGTATGCAGCAACAATCCGCTGAACCAAGGGATGGCGTACGACATCTTCTTTTCCAAAGCGTGTAAAGGTAATGCCTTTCACATTGCCCAGAACATCGATGACGTGGCGCAGTCCAGACAACTGACCACGCGGTAGATCAACCTGGGTAATATCACCAGTAATCACGGCTGTTGAGCCAAAGCCGACACGTGTAAGAAACATTTTAATCTGTTCCGGTGTCGTATTTTGCGCTTCATCTAGAATAATAAAGGAATCGTTCAGAGTGCGGCCACGCATAAAAGCCAGGGGTGCAATTTCAATTATATTCCGCTCGATCAATTTGAATACCCGTTCAACACCAAGCATTTCATACAGCGCATCATATAAAGGGCGTAGATAGGGATCGACTTTCTGGCTGATATCACCCGGTAGAAAGCCCAGTTTTTCTCCCGCTTCGACAGCAGGTCTGGCTAGAATCAAACGTCTGACCTGATCTGCTTCAAGCGCTTGTACTGCACACGCGACGGCGAGATAAGTCTTACCCGTTCCAGCCGGTCCAATTCCGAAGTTGATGTCATTCGACGTGATCTGTCGCAAGTATTGTTTCTGGTTATAACCTTTTCCAACAATAACCCCACGCCTGGTGCGCACACGAACCTCATCCTTTTGTTGTTTGGTATCGACAGGTTCAAGCATGGTGTTAAGCTGGGATTCTTGCATTGATAAATGAATCTGATCGGCTGTAATCGGTGTTTTCAGGGATGCTGCATAAAGTTTCTGTAGTAATAACGAAGCAGCCTGAACAGGTCTGGTTTCGCCTTTAATGCTGAAATTGTATGCGCGGTGAGCAATTTCAACCCCGAGACGCCCTTCAATTTGTTTAATATTCTGATTTAATGACCCGCACAAATTTGCAAGCCGCCGATTATCCTGCGGCTCTAATGCCAGCTCCATTGAATCAGAATAAGTGGTTGAAGTAGACAATTACAGTAATATCTTTATCGACACGGGATCAGCAAGCTTCCAGTGGAGCCGCTTGTTCAGGGAAATGAAGTCTGCCCCGCAGAGAATTTGGTAATGCTTCAGTAATCAACACATCAACGAGCTGTCCTTTCAGATGTTCCTGTCCATCAAAATTAACTATCCGGTTATTCTCAGTACGTCCGGATAACTGTGTTGGATTTTTACGCGCATTACCTTCCACCAACACCGGCTGGAGTGTGCCAACCATATTCGCGGAGATTTTAGCTGCATTGGTATTAACCCGTTTCTGCAACTCGGCGAGCCACATTTTTTTGGTCTGCATAGGAACCGGGTCTTCGAGATCAGCTGCGGGCGTTCCAGGGCGTGCGCTGTAGACAAAACTGTATGAGTGGTCAAAACCTATCATATCAATCAGGTCCAGTGTGTCAGCAAATTCCTCTTCGGTTTCACCCGGGAAGCCAACAATAAAATCAGATGACAAGCTGATGTTGGGTCGATGTTTTTTTAGACGTTCAATACGTTGTATGTAATCTTCACGCGTATACCCACGCTTCATTAACTGGAGAATGTGATTACTACCGCTTTGCACTGGCAAATGGAGATGATCAACGAGTATCGGAATCTCAGCGTAGGCATCAATCAATGAATCAGAAAACTCGGCGGGATGAGATGTTGTAAAGCGCAATCTATCAATGCCATCAATTGCAGCGAGGTAGTGGAGCAGCATTGCCATATCCACGTAATCACCATCTTCACTTAAACCTGAGTAGGCATTGACATTTTGACCAAGCAGATTAATTTCTCGCACACCTTGCTCAGCGAGCATAACAACTTCTGTCAGCACAGCTTCGAGTGGACGGCTGAATTCTTCTCCTCGCGTGTAAGGCACGACACAGAAAGAACAGTATTTGCTACACCCTTCCATGATTGAAACAAAGGCTTTCGGGCCTTCAGCTCGAGGTTCAGGCAGACAATCAAACTTTTCGATTTCCGGAAAGGAAATATCAACAACAGCGCATTGCTGCTGAATCACCTCATCAATTAACTGGGGTAGACGATGCAAGGTTTGCGGGCCAAACACAACATCAACATAGGGAGCACGCGCCTGAATCGCCTTCCCTTCCTGACTGGCCACGCAACCGCCCACACCGATAATCGTCCGGGGTTTTTTAAGTTTCAGCTTGCGCCATCGCCCAAGATGTGAAAATACTTTTTCCTGCGCCTTCTCACGGACCGAGCAAGTATTCAATAACAAGACATCTGCTTCGGCAGGATCAGACGTGATATCAAGCTGATGAGACAAATTGAGCAAATCACGGATTTTTCCGGAATCATACTCATTCATCTGACACCCAAACGTTTCAATATATAGCTTCTGCACAGGACTCCGTAGCAAGATTTAAAAAAATAGCGCACTATACTAACAAATTATCAGTTATTAACAAATTATTGACACTGAAGCAAACAGGAGATCAATCCATTGCTCACTTATACTTCGCGTTTGTCAGCATTGTGACTCGTTGCATTTCATCTCTGTTGTAATGCAGCTTCCCTAAATAAAGCGGCCTCAATACATAAAATTAAGCAGTCACTCCTGGCTCATCTGTCCGTTTAAGAGGACAGGAAAACGGAAAAATAAAAGTTGACTCAGAACCCTTGTATTCCGCTTCCGGATGATTCTTCTGCATTAACTGTTTAACAAATTCTTCCTTTTCTTTTTTTACATCAATCATTAACAGGTGCTTTCCAGCGGTTACCTCATCGTGAAACTTGGCGATACTCTGGTTTTCAGTTGCCAATCCATTTAACCCACCGGCCCATGCACCAAACATGGTAATAAAGCCAAAAATCGCCACATAAACAAGTGCATGTGTTTCTGCTCCAAACGGTTTTGCATACATCACATATAAAACAGCCAGCGTGGCGAGAATAAAACCGATAATTGCGCCTCGCTCACCATGCCGGATTACATCACGCTGTTGAAGATAACTGGCTGAGTGAACACGCCGCTTGTGTAATCCAACCTCATCCTTGGAATGCACGCAAAAGTTCCAATAGGTTATCCCATGGTTATGTAAATCCTTGGAAATTTGTTCCACACTAATAATATCGTCAGTCAGGTAATAAAGCTTACGCATGATTGTCTCCTTCGTGTCATCAAGAACTTATCTGTCTACCCCCAACTTCCAAATCACCTGTCATAATCGACATTTTAGATTCAGAAACAGATAAACAAGCCTGTCCTACTACCTACGCCGATTATTCCATTCTGTCAATAAGATCAATCATAATAATAATTGTCAACGTTATCAAAAAACATGTTTTACATACATAACATCAATAGGTTATAGACTTTCATGTGTTACATATTAGTTTTCCCGACTC